>DATFVB010000134.1 GCA_035260525.1 Thermoanaerobaculia bacterium | reverse complement strand
AGAGCCCCGAGCAACAGGTCATTGAGCAATGCCGCCGCCGGGCGGCCGCCCGCCTCGCGCCTCGCCGCGCCTCGTCGTTGAGTCAATCGAGAGCGGTCCCTCCACGATTACGCGTGGCAGGCGCGGCGATCCTCCTTCGCTCTCACGGGCTACGGCGGACCGGGCTCGCGCCTCGTGAGAGCGAAGGCGACGCCGCACGCCGGCCGAAGCGTATAGTCGGCCTCGGAGGCAGACATGGA
Organism: Thermoanaerobaculia bacterium; assembly: GCA_035260525.1. Taxonomy (NCBI): domain Bacteria; kingdom Pseudomonadati; phylum Acidobacteriota; class Thermoanaerobaculia; species Thermoanaerobaculia bacterium. The sequence continues at coordinate 10,241 of DATFVB010000134.1, read as the reverse complement.
CGACACCGAGAAGAACGCTCCCCCGGATGGCGGCGCGGAAGCCGAAGCCCGGACCGAAGAGAGCTTCTGGAACGAGGCCCGCACGCGCGGACGCGCCGCCGGAGAGCGCGTCGGCCGCGAATGGGAGCGGCTTTCGGAGAACGCGAAGGAGTACGCCGACGAGCACTCCGTCGGTGTCGCTCTCGGATCGCTCGGCGTGGGGATCGCGCTCGGGGTTTTGATCGGACTGTTGATCGCCCGCGACTGAATCAAGTAGGCCCGCCGATACGGGTCGTCATACGCGTCCATGCCGCCCGCACGCGGCGCTCGCCGTACGCCGCCGTTACGACTCGGCCGCGGGCCGGGCGTTCCCAACGCGTCTTCCAACCCGTCTCGAGACGTGCCTTCAGGTCACCGGCTGCAAACGCGGGCCGGACCGGGCTCGCGCCTCGCCGCGGCAAACACCTCGCCCGAGATTCTGCGGCCATCCCCGCCCTCCGTTCGAGTTTCTTCGACGCGTCCGTGGTTCTGTCATTCCTGCGAAAGCAGGAATCCAGCACTTCTCCCGGCCGCGACCAGGTTCCATAGCGGGAGCGGGAATCAGGCAGGACGATTCCCACTCTGAGGATCAAAGCGCGGTGAGGCGCGAGCCCGGCGGGATGCGGGGCAGCCGGTCCGCGGGCGCGGCGTACCGGTGGCGTACGTTTAGCCCGCGGGCGGCTGCCACGCGCCCGCCCGGCTCGATGCATCGCCGCGCGCCGCTTTACCGAACCGGTTCGATCCTCAGCACGTGGATCGTTCCCGACTCGGCTTCGAGCGTGCCGAGGACGCGGACGACCCGGTTCGCGAACCGGCGCGCGGTCTTCTGGTCGTCGAGCTGGTACACGTCGCCCGAGGTGTGGTCGGCGAGCACGTAATCCTGCTTGTACTTGTCGCAGCACTCGCGCGTGCATGCGAGGTCGTTGGGCAGGTGGTGCTGCTTCTTCATCCGCGCGTGGTCGAGGCCGCACTCGCTGTCCGAGACGATGCCCACGAAGAGCCGGGCGGGCGGGGAATCCGCCGCGAACGCCGACGCGGAGAGAAGGAACGCCGCGAGCATTCCAAAGCAGCGGGGTCTCACGCTTTCACCTCGGCCCGCCGCTGTTTCCGGATCTCGCGTCCGGCAAAGAACAGAAAGACGTTGCTCCAGAGACGAAGGGCGCCCGACGTCTCGAACACGCCGCCGGCGAGAATGCTCGTCACCGAGGAATAGAGGGCGCGCAGCGGCGGCTTCTGATAGAAGGTGTCGCGGAATCCCGGCTCGTAGAAGCCGATCACGAACTTCCGGAATCGGCGGAATCCTTTTCGCGCAAATTTCTCGTAGAGGCGCAGGTCCGGCGCCCGGACCGGCCCTCCGCGCGAAAGGACTTTCGTCAGGACTTCCGCGGCCTTCTCTCCTGTCGCCATCGCCAGGAATACGCCCGACGAAAAGATCGGATCGAGGAAGCCGGCCGCGTCGCCGATCGCGACGTAGCCGTCGCCGACGATCTGCCGCACGTCGTATGAGAAGTCCGCTTCCGCCTGAACCGGCATCAACCGTCTGGCGTCCTTGAGGCGCTCGCGCACGGTCGCCGTCGATTCGACGAGGCGATCGAAGCGCTCTTCCAGCGTCGCCCCGGGCGGCATCGCGTCCGTGACGACGCCCACGCTCCACGTTCCGTCGGAGAAGGGAATGAACCACCACCAGCCCTTCTCGAAAACGACCATGCGGATGTCCCCGTCGGTTTCCCCTTCGCCGCGGGGAGCGTTGGCGACGTGGGTGAAGAGCGCCCCGCGCCGGAGTGCGACGTCCGGCTGGACGAAGCCTTCGGCCCGCGCCCCGGTCGCCGCCCTGCCGGTCGCATCGACGACGACGCGGGCGCGAATCTCGCGCGAAGCGCCGTCCGGCCCGATCGCGCGAACGCCTTCGACGCCGTCCCCATCGTTCTTCGAGAGCGAGACGACCTTCCAGCCGAAGCGGACCTCCGCGCCGGCGCGCTCGGCCGCGCGCAGGAGGATCTCGTCGAGCTCCGCGCGTTTGGCGTGGAACGCCAGACCGTAGCCGCGCTTGAAGCCGTGAGCGAAGACGACCTTCCGGTTGGCTTCTTTTCCTTCCTCGGTGAAGAAGGCTCCGAATTTGTGCTGGAACCGGCTCTTGATCTCGTCGAGAACGCCCAATTTCTCGAAGATCGGCGTCGAGAAGGGCAGGAGCGACTCGCCGATCACGAACCTCGGGAACGTCGCTTTCTCGAGAACCAGGACCGACTTCCCGGCGCGGGCGAGCAGATGCGCGGCCGTGGAGCCGGCGGGTCCTCCTCCGGCGACGATCGCGTCGTAATCGAAACGTGAGTCGGACCCGGCCATGAATCGATTCTAATCCGTCAGGCGAGGAGCGGGTTGCGGACCATGCGGACCATGGGGGTTAGGGTCAGACCTCAATTATTCATGATGTATTCGGGGACGGCCCGATTCGGGGCGAACGTGGCCTCGCGTCGCGACGTTGGTGCGGACTCGGCGAATCGCTCAGCTCGCCCCTGTGCCGGCGCCGTTCGAGTGCTCTCACTCCCGAGCTTTTTCCTTTAATTTCTCGAGAACGCGCAGGTCTTCCCTGCTCTGTTGGGTCGATGAAGATGTCCACGTCGAGCGTGGCCCGAGCGTAGCCGTGAATCGGAAACGCCGTCGCCCGATGACGACGTAACGAACGTTATGGGCGTTTAACGATTGAAGAAGCTTCGGAATGTCCATTGGCTCTCAGCATCTCCGCCATTTCCCGCGACCGTTCGAACATGAGGTCGAAGCGCTGCTGGGTCGTCAGACTGGCCAGGAAGTCGAGATCGAAATGCAGCTCACGATCCTCATCCTGTTCTTCGGCCGAGAGCTTCGGGATCCGGCTCGAGTCATCGGAAGTCGCTGAATTCATTGCTGCTTATCGTACGCCTCTCACGCCACGAGCGGGTTGCAGATCTCGCGGATCGCGTCCCACGATTGCCCGGCGCCCGATTTGCTCCCGAATCTCCTTCGGGATGACCATTTGAAAGCGAGACGAAATTACCGCATGCGCCACGAGAGCCTCCGGATAATTCTTACGTGATTGCGTTCAAAAACAAACCGTCTTATCGTCTCGGAAGCGGGTTCCCGGAAGGGTTCTGAGTCAATCGTTTTCCGGCGTCACGGCCACGTCCGGATCGCCCCACTCGTCGAACGCGATCCGGACCTTCCACGGCCGGCAGCAGACGGGGCAGTCCTCCGTGTACTCCTGGAGGGCGCCTCCCGACGGATCGACCGAGATTTCCGAGACCTCGCCGCAGACGGGGCAGCGGACCGGGACCGCCCCGGTCACGCTTCGACCGCTTCGCCGTCCTTGAGAAACGAGGGAGGCCGCCCGCCGTCGTCGCCGCATTCGGGGCAGGAGGCCCAGCCGCCCGCCGGCGCCGCCGGATGCGCCCGCGTCGTCAGCCGGCCGAACGCGCCTCCCTTGATGTGCCAGAGGAAGCATTCGTGGCGGTAGGCCTCGAAGGCGGTCGCCGCGACGGTCCACCCGAAAAGGACGTTCTCGACGCCGTCGTCGCAGCGCGCGAGCAGCGCCCGCCGCAGATCGCGGTCGTCGCGTCCGACGTCTTCCCGGACGCCGCCGCGCGGCAGGACTTCCTTGAGATAAAACGCTCCGGCGATGCCGGCCGCGACCGAGCGCCGCACGATCTTCTCGGCGAGGCGCTGCGCCTGGTAGACGACGATCTCCTCCTCGAGGCCGGGGAAGAGACAGGCCTGAAGGAGCGCGCCGGATGCGCGCTCGGCGCCTCTCAAGTCCTCGCGACCGCGCGCGGGAACCACCGCTCGGAGCGGAGCGATCCGTCCGGCGTCAGCGCGATCTCGCGGCCGCAGCAGGCGCAGTCGAATTCCGGGGCGACCGAGAGGAGCGCCCTCTCGACGCAGAGCGTGGCGTCGCATGCCGGACAGGTGACCTCGAAAACGTCGATCGGCGCGGGGGGAATCTTGTCGGGGCTGCCATGGCGAAGAGCGTACGCCGGCATTTCGGACACTCGTGTTCGACGCATCGGATCCTCCATTCCAAATTCGGTGTTTTCCCGGGTGAGGCGGGTGGGAGAGACCGGTCTGTCAAGTTCGCCGCGGTTTGCGGGAGGGGCGGTGGACATGCCGTCTGTCCTCTCGAACGCGACCACGTTGCCGTGTCGCTTCATTGTACGGTCATCCGCGCGGATTCGCAACGAAAAAAAGGAGTTTGCGCCGGTTCCACGTTCCGCGGAGTCCCGCTCCGATTGACTCAGGTCCGGAACGCGGGCGAGGCGGTAAGATCGGCGCGGAGGGTCGCGCCGTCTTTTCGGCGCGCAAACGACCGTGTCGCAATCACGAGGTGAAGTCGTCATTCTCTCGGCGTCCCGCACGCCGATCGGTTCGTTCCTCGGATCGCTCTCGCCGCTCTCGGCCCCGCAGCTCGGATCGGCGGCGATCCGAGCCGCTCTTTCGGCCGCGGGCGTCGCGCCGGCGGACGTCGAAACCGTCATCTTCGGAAACGTTCTCCAGGCCGGCATCGGGCAGGCGCCCGCCCGCCAGGCGGCTCTCGGAGCGGGGCTCCCCGATTCGGTTCCGTGCGTCACGCTCCACAAGGTCTGCGGATCGGGGATGCGCGCGGTGATGGACGCCGCCAACGGAATTCTCGCGGGCGAGTACGAGCTCGCCGTCGCCGGCGGGATGGAGTCGATGTCGAACGCGCCGTATCTCCTCCCCAAGGCGCGGACCGGCTACCGCATGGGCCCGGGCGAGCTCATCGACTCGATGGTCCACGACGGCTTGTGGGACCCCTACAAGAACGTCCACATGGGGAGCTGCGCGGAGATGTGCGTCGAGAAATACGCCTTCACCCGCGAGGAGCTCGACGCGTTCGCGCTCGAGTCGTACCGCCGCGCCCAGGACGCCAACAACAGCGGGAAGTTCGACGCGGAGATCGCGAAGGTCGAGGTCCCGCAGCGAAAGGGGGATCCGAAGGTCGTCGCCCGCGACGAGGAGCCCTTCGCCGCGCCGCTCGACAAGATGCCTTCACTCAAGCCCGCGTTCAAGAAGGACGGCGCCGTGACGGCGGCGAACTCGTCGAAGATCAACGACGGCGCGGCCGCCCTCGTCGTGTGCTCGGCCGAAAAGGCGCGCGCGCTCGGAAAGACGCCGATCGCGCGGATCGTGGATTACGCCGGGACGGCGCAGGCGCCGGAATGGTTCACGACCGCTCCGATCGCCGCCATGAAGAAGCTCTGGGGCAAGAGCGGGCTCGGGAAGGACGACATCGATCTCTTCGAGATCAACGAGGCCTTCGCGGCGGTCGCCCTGGCGGCGATCCGGGACCTCGCTCTCGATCCCGCGAAGGTGAACGTGCGCGGCGGCGCCGTGGCGCTCGGCCACCCGATCGGGGCGTCCGGCGCGCGGATCCTGACGACGCTCGTCCACGCGCTCCGGCAGGAGAAGAAGAAGCGCGGCATGGCGGCGATCTGCATCGGCGGCGGCGAGGCGACCGCCATGATCGTGGAGTCATAAAAATCCGAATTTCGAAATCCGAGATTCGAGACAAATCGGAATTTCGAATGTTCGAAATGATCCAGGGCGCAGGGGTCCCGAAGGCCAACCCGTGGTCGAGGCTCATACCTGTGCGTGGGATTTCGATTTTGGGATTTCGAATTTTGAATTTGTTTCGGGTTTCGATATTCGAGTTTCGGATTTGAACGATCCCGAGTTCCGCCGACCATTCTCGCCATGAAGATCGCCATCGACCGGATCTATGGCGGCGTTCCGAGGTTCGCCGCCGAGGCGCCGTGGTCGCGGCGGCTGGCGCTCCGGCTCCTCCGGGCGGTTCCCGCATCCCGCGAAATCATTCGCTTCGGCGAGGTTCCCGCCGTCGCCGACGCGGCGGGGGAGAGCGACATCGTCTTCGTCTGCGCAGATCCGGAGGCGCTCGTCGCCCCGGCCGCCCAGGAGCGTCTGCTCGTCTCGCTCGCCGCCTCTTCGGCGGACCTGATGTTTCCGGTCGGCAACGAGTCGTCGACGCCGGAGCTGTGCCGCCCTCCGGCGTTCGCGTATGCGTCGGTCTCCGAGCTCGAGCGCCTGGCGGAGGAGCTCGCGCGGAGCCCGGCCGCGCCGGTGCCGATCGCCTCCGCCGCGTTTCCCGTGTTCGCCGTGCGCCGGGCCGCCCTCGCGCGGGTTCCTCCCGCGACTCCGCTCGCGGAGCTCCCCGGGGCGCTCACGGCGGCCGGCGGGACGCTCGCCTTCGACGCCGGCGCCTACGTCCACCGGTACGGCGACATGGACGCCTCCGCGCGGACCGATCTCGTCGCGAAGCTCCCGGAGGGAGCGCGCCGGGTGCTCGACGTCGGGTGCTCCCAGGGGGCGACGGGGCCGGCGCTTCGCGCGGCGGGCGTGGCCGAGATCGTGGGCGTCGAACCGGACTCGGGCGACGCCGCGCGCGCGCGTTCGGTGTACGACCGCGTGATCGGCGCGACCCTGGAAGAAGTCCGCGAGCGCTGGGAGGGTTCCTTCGACGCGATTCTCTTCGGCGACGTGCTCGAGCACCTCGAGGACCCGTCCGACGCCCTCGTGCGCGTGCGTCCCTGGCTCTCGCCGGCCGGGCGCGTGATCGCCTCCGTCCCGAACGTCGGCAACTGGGCGGTGATCGGCGGCCTCCTCGAAGGACGCTTCGACTACGTGCCGTACGCGACGCTTTCGGGAACACACGTCCGCTTCTTCACGCGCCGCACGGTGACCGACCTCTTCGAAGCGTGCGGCTACGCGGTCGAGTCGATCGAGGGAGTCGCGGGCGTCCCCTCGCCGGAAGGACGCGCGCTCCTCGATCGGCTGGCGACTCTGCCCGAAGCGTCGCCCGATCTGGCGGTGCTCGAGTGGATCGTCGTTGCGCGCTCCGGGCCCGACCACTATGATCGTTCGTCGTGATCGACAAGGTCGTTTCGTCCGCGCGTGAGGCGGTCGCCGACGTCCCCGACGGCGCGACCCTCGTCGTCGGCGGGTTCGGCCTCTGCGGGATCCCGGAAAACCTGATCCAGGCGCTCGTCGACAAGGGCGTCCGCGACCTCACCGTCGTCTCCAACAACTGCGGCGTCGACGACTGGGGCCTCGGCCTCCTGCTCCGCACGCGGCAGATCCGGAAGATGATGTCGTCCTACGTCGGCGAGAACGCGGAGTTCGAGCGCCAGTTCCTCTCGGGCGAGCTCGAGGTCGAGCTCGTCCCGCAGGGCACGCTCGCCGAGCGGATGCGGGCCGGCGGGGCGGGGATCCCCGGCTTCTACACGGCGACCGGCGTCGGGACCCTCGTCGCGGAGGGGAAGGAGACCCGGAATTTCGACGGCCGCGAGTACCTCCTCGAGCGCGGGATCGTCGGCGACTTCTCGATGGTCGCGGCGTGGAAGGGGGACCGCTACGGAAACCTCGTCTACCGGAAGGCGGCGCGCAACTTCAACCCGATGGCGGCGACGGCGGGCCGCGTCTCGATCGCGGAGGTCGAGGAGCTCGTCGAGCCGGGAGATCTCGACCCGGAGTGCGTGCACACGCCGGGCGTCTTCGTCCATCGCGTCGTCGTCGCACCGCGCCAGAAGCGGATCGAGAGGCGGACGGTGAGAAAGCCATGACGCTCGACCGCGAGCAGATCGTCCGCCGCGCGACGAGGGAGCTCCGGGACGGGTTCTTCGTCAACCTCGGGATCGGGATGCCGACGCTCGTCGCCAACCACATCCCGCCGGGAATGGAGGTCGTGCTCCAGTCGGAGAACGGCATCCTCGGGGTCGGACCGTATCCGTCCGACGAGGAGGTCGACGCCGACCTCATCAACGCGGGAAAGGAGACGGTGACGATCCTCCCCGGCGCGTCGTACTTCTCGTCGGCCGATTCCTTCGCAATGATCCGAGGCGGGCACATCGACCTCTCGATCCTCGGAGCGATGCAGGTCGACCGGGAGGGCTCGATCGCCAACTACATGATCCCGAAGAAGATGGTGAAGGGGATGGGAGGCGCGATGGACCTCGTCGCCGGCGCGCGGCGCCTCGTCGTGACGATGGAGCACGTCTCGCGCGACGGCAAGCCGAAGATCCTCGAGCGCTGCAACCTTCCCTTCACGGGCCGCCGCTGCGTCGACCGGATCATCACCGACCTCTGCGTCTTCGACGTGCGTCCCGGCGGGGAAGGGCTCGTCCTCGTGGAGACGGCGCCGAACGTTTCCGTCGAGGAGGTCCGCGGCAAGACGGGATGCTCCTTCGACGTCGCGGACTCCCTCGCCGTCATGGACGTGACGTAAGACCAGCGCCGGAAAAGCGCGCGCCCTCTCGCCTTGAAAAAGCCGCTCCTCGCCGCCGTCCTTCTCGGGTTCGGAGCGCTCCCGGCGTTCGCGCAGATCGCGCAGGACTCTTTCGACGCGAGCGATCCCTTCGCGCAGCGCTTCAAGGAGAAGTCCCGCTTCGAGCTGAAGATCAAGCCGCCGAAGCCGGGAGGCGCGGTGAAGGTGACCGCCGACCGGGAGAATTGCGCGGACAACCTCGACGTCTGCACGGCCTCCGGCGACGTCCGTCTCGAGTACCAGGACGTGTCGATGCGCGCGGAGACGCTCACGTTCGACCGCCGCTCGAAGATCGCGACCGCGGAAGGCAACGTCGTGATCGACCAGGGGCCGACCCGGATGTCGGGCCGGCGCGCGGTCTTCGACCTCGAGAAGAAGACCGGCACGCTCGAGGAGGCGGAGGCGGACCTCGAGCCGACCTTCCACATCATCGCGAAGTCGATCCAGAAGACGGGCGAGGCGACCTACGTGATCGAGGACGGCGTCTTCACCGCGTGCTCGATCCCGGACCCCGCCTGGTCCTTCTCGATGCGCAAGGCGGCCGTCACGCTCGACGACTACGCGCGCATGCACGGCGTGACGTTCCGCGCGAGGAAGGTTCCCCTCCTCTACTCGCCGTATCTCCTCTGGCCGACCAAGGAGGACCGCGTCTCCGGCTTCCTCGTCCCCGGCCTCGGGTACAACAACGCGCGCGGGGCCTTCCTGGGGCTCACCTATTACTGGGTGACCGGGCGGCCGACCGACGCGACGACCGAGCTCGATCTCTACTCGCGCGGCGCCTACGGCCTCGGCCAGGAATTCCGCTGGGCGCCGTCAGCCGAGTCGGCGGGAGTCTTCCAGGGCTTCGTCGCGCGGGACAATGCCGCCACGCTCTGCGAGCCGGGGACGACGGCCGACCCGACGAAGCTCTGCGCGCTTCCCGACGGCTCCTCCGGCGTGCGCTCGACCGGCCGCGCGACGCGCTGGAAGCTGCGCCTGGACCACACGTCGAGCGATCTGCCGGGCGACGCCCGCGCGGTCGTCTCGATCCGCGACTACTCCGACGTGAACTACCTGCAGGACTTCGAGCGGTCGTACAACCTGAATGCCTCCCGCCAGATCCAGTCGACGGCGTTCCTGACGAAGAACTTCGGCGACGACTCGGTGAACCTGCGGTTCGAGCGCACCGAGACCCTGTTCGCGAGCGACGTGCTCCAGGAGCGCACGCCGTCGCTCGAGTACGCCCACCGGACCGCGAAGCTCGGCGCGACGCCGCTCTATGCCGCGCTCGACGCGTCCTTCTCGCAGCTCTTCGTCAACCGCGGAAAAAACGCCGCCCACGGGAGCTACGAGCGCGGCGACGTCCACCCGGTGCTGTCGTTCCCGGTCAAGGACATTCCCTGGCTCTCGCTCAACGCCCGCGGCGGAGGGAGGATCACCTGGTACTCCGACTCGGTGACGCCGCTGACGACGACGGGCCAGGAGTTCTCGGGAGACTCGCTGACCCGCCGCTACGGGGAGGCGGGCCTCTCGATCGTCGGACCGTCGTTCTCGAGGATCTACGATTTCTCGCTCGGCCCGTTCGCGAAATGGAAGCACATCATCGAGCCGCGCGTCGACTACGGCTACGTCTCGCCCGTCAACGGCCTCGACCGGATCCCGCTCTTCGACGAGACCGACTCGGTGTTCGGACAGAACGCCGTGACGTACAAGCTCGTCAACCGCCTGCTCGCCAAGGGCGGCGGGGAGAACGCGCCTTCCGCCCAGGAGGTCGCCACACTCGAGCTGTCGCAGACCTACAACTTCCAGGATCCGCAGACGGTCGCCTTCGCGGGGACGACGCTCATCGAGCCGCCGCGCCGCGGACCATTCCAGGGACTCCTCCGGATCGCGCCGGTCCCCGCGTTCCATCTCGACGCGC
>DATFVB010000133.1 GCA_035260525.1 Thermoanaerobaculia bacterium | reverse complement strand
GCCGCGCGGGGGAGCCCAGCCCCTTCTCCACGCGGCGGTGCGGGATGGCGATCATCAGGAGGCCGGTGATCACGGCGACGTAGCTCACGCCGTTGATGAAAAAGCACCACCCCTCGCCGACCGACGCGACGAGGATGCCCGCGACGGCGGGCCCGACGATCCGCGCGCCGTTGAACATCGAGGAGTTGAGCGCGATCGCGTTCATCAGGTCCTCTTTTCCCACCATGTCGACCACGAAGGCCTGGCGGGTCGGGATGTCGAAGCCGTTGACGACGCCGAGCAGCGCGGCGAGGACGAAGATCTGCCAGATCTGGATCCGGTGGGACAGAGTCAGGGCGGCGTACACGAGCGCGAGGGCCATCGCGGCGCTCTGCGTGAAGAGGAGCGTGCGCTTCCGGTTGCTCTGGTCGGCGGCCGCTCCTCCGATCGGCGCGATCAGGAACACCGGGATCTGCGCGCAGAACCCGACCATGCCGAGCTTCGCCGCGGAGCCGGTGAGCCGGTAGACGAGCCACGACTCGGCGATCGTCTGCATCCACGTGCCGACGAGCGAGATGATCTGGCCGGTGAAGAAGAGGCGGAAATTCCGGTGCCGCAGGGCCCGGATCGCTTCGCGCAGCCGTGTCATCGGATACCGATTATTCACGAACGGTGCCGACGGGAAAGCCGCGGGTCCAACTCGAGAAGCCGCGACGTCAGGAGAGTCCCAGGTCAAAGGTCGCGGATCGGGCGATCCCCGGATTTTCGACTTCGACGATTGCCGCCGAGTTAAGCGGCGCGGCGCGCGACCGCTTCAACTCGGCGCGGACTCTTCGACTGTCTTGAACTCAGAGCGGCTTCGTGTTCTCCGGAAGGATGCCGACCGCGAATTCCCCCTGGATCCACCCGTACAGGCGTTCGCCGAGCGGCAGGGCGAGGAACGCGAGCGAGAGCCCGGCGATCACGTCGACGACGTAATGGAACCGGCAGTAAATCGTCGAGACGATCAGGAGCAGGGCGATCGGCAGCCACGCGCGGAAGACCTTCCGCGTCTCCCGGTACGCCACGAGAAGGCAGAACACCGTTACCATCGTGTGGCCGGAAGGGAACGCATCGTCCTTGGTGTGCTCGAGCTCGTTGAGCTTCCGGGAGATCGTCCGAGAGACCGGCGTGACCTCCAGCGCGACCGACTGCTCGGCCGCCAGCGCGACGCGTGGGCCCTGCGCGGGGATCACGAAGTACCCGGCGTAGGAGAGATAGAACGTGAACGAGAGGCAGAAGATGAACTTGCGCGCGAGCGCGCGGTCCTTCTTCCACAGCGCGACGCCGACGACGATCGGGAAGAAATAGTAGGTCGAGTATGCCAGCAGGAGCAGGTCGGTCAGCGGCGGCCAGACGAAGCGCTCGAGCCAGACCGTCGGATCGGCGTGGAAGATCGCGCGGTCCGCGGCCACGAGCCACGCGTCGCGGCTCTCTCCGCGGAGCGCCGGGATCAGCACGCCGAGGCTCTCGTAGAGGAGCGGAATGATCGCCATCGGGTAGAAGTTGACGACGAGACGCAGGGCCCGGCCGAGCTTCTCCTCCCGGGCGGCGAGCCACGACACGACGAGGAGGAACACGAGCATGAGGCCGTAGCGCTCGAGGACCCCGGGCCATCCCGGGAGCCGCCCGGCCGCGGCGCAGAGCCCGGCGACGCCCGCGAGCGCGAGGATCGCGGCGATGTTCAGGATCTCCAGAGGGCGCCGGCGCATCGATGAATTTTATCATCGGGCGCCCCGTCCCGAGCCGGAGAGGCCCGGAGCGGGGAGTAGAATCGAAAGCTTGAAGCGAATCCTCCTCCTCCTCGCCGCGGTCGTCGCGGCGGCGACGGCCTCCGCCGCTCCCGCGCGTCCGCTGGTGCTCGTCGCCCGGCTCGAGGGGGAGATCCACCCCGCCGCGGCCGGGTTCGTGAAGCGCTCCATCGCGGAGGCCGAGGCGCGCCATGCCGCGCTCCTGATCGTCGAGATCTCGACGCCCGGCGGGCTCATGACGTCGATGCGGGAGATCACCACGGAGATCGTCAACGCCAAGGTCCCCGTCGCGACGTTCGTCTCGCCGTCGGGCGCCCGCGCCGCTTCGGCCGGCTTCTTCATCCTCCTTTCGGGCGACTGGGCGGCCATGGCGCCGGAGACGAACACGGGCGCCGCGCACCCCGTGGGGAGCCAGGGTCAGGACGTGCCCGAGACGATGCGCAAGAAGATCGAGCAGGACGCGCTCGCCCAGATCCGGACGCTCTGCGCCGCGCACCACCGCGACCCCGAGCCCGCCGAGAAGGCCGTGATGGAGAGCCTCTCCTACACGGAGACGGAGGCGCTGCAGAAGCACCTGATCGACGCGATCGTGCGCGACCCCGCCGAGCTGTGCCGCAAGCTCGACGGCACCGCGATCGTCCTCGGCAACGGCGAGCGCGTCGTGATGAACCTGAAGTCCCCGCGGTTCGAGACGCTGGAGATGGGCGCCGTCGAGCGCGCGCTCGGCGTCGTCTCCGAGCCGAATTTCGCCTACATCCTTTTCCTCATCGGCATCGTCGGCCTCTATTTCGAGCTCTCGCATCCCGGCGCCGTGCTCCCCGGCGTGCTCGGGGGCGTGTCGCTGCTGCTCGCGCTCTATGCCTTTTCCGTCCTGCCGGTGAACTTCACGGCGATGGGGCTGATCGCGCTCGGAATCCTCTTCATCGTCTCCGAGCTCAAGTTTCCGATGCACGGGATGCTCGCGCTCTCCGGCGTGGCCGTCTTCGTCGCGGGCTCGCTCCTCCTCTTCTCGGGCAACCGGTTCGGGTACCGGATCGACATCGGGATCGTCCTCCCGGGGGCGGTTCTCGCGGGCCTCGTCCTCGCGGGGCTCTCGATCCGCGCCGCCTCCGTCCGGTCGAGGCCGGTCCGGACCGGGGCGGAGGGTCTGATCGGGGAGAGCGGGCGCGCGCTGACCGACCTCGCTCCCGCGGGGCGTATCATCGCGCACGGCGAATACTGGGACGCCCGCGCCGACACGCCGGTGGCGTCCGGTACGGCGGTGCGCATCGTCGGGAAAGACGGCTTCACCTTGATCGTCCGGCCGGCCGGCGGCGAGTCGGGCGCTTGATCACGCCGCCCCGCGAGGGTGTCCCTCGCCGAAAGGAAGGTGCGCCATGATGATCCAGGGAATCGTCATCGCCGCGGTCATCGCGTTCATCGTGCTGCTCAAGTGGATCAACATCCTCAAGGAATACGAACGGGCGGTCACGTTCTGGCTCGGGCGTCTCGCGCCCACCCCGAAGGGCCCGGGCTTCACGTTCATCTTCTGGCCGTTCGAGACGATGGTCCGCGTCTCGCTCCGGACGATCGTCCACGAGGTGCCGCAGCAGGACATCATCACCCGCGACAACGTCTCGGTGAAGGTCTCCGCGGTGGTGTACTTTCGCGTGATCGACGCGCCGAGGGCCGTCGTCGAGGTCGAGAACTACCTCTACGCGACGTCGCAGCTCGCGCAGACGGTCCTTCGCTCGGTCCTGGGTCAGGCGCAGCTCGACGAGCTCCTCGCCGAGCGCGACAAGCTGAACCTCGCGCTGCAGCAGACGATCGACCAGCACACCGAGCCTTGGGGGATCAAGGTGTCGATGGTCGAGGTCAAGCAGGTGGACCTCCCCCCCGAGATGCAGCGCGCGATGGCGATCCAGGCCACGGCGGAGCGCGAGAAAAGGGCGAAGATCATCCACGCGGAAGGGGAGTTCCAGGCCTCGCAGCAGCTCGCCGACGCCGCGAAAGTGATCGCAACCGAGCCGATGACGCTCCAGCTCCGGTATCTCCAGACGCTGACGGAGATCGCCTCCGAGAAGAACTCGACGATCGTCTTCCCCCTCCCGATCGAGTTCTTCCGCGCGTTCATGGGAAAGAGCTGATCGCGGCCTGCTAAGATCGGGCCGCGATGGCCGACGGGAAGAAAACCTACTATCAGGTCTCCTTCACGGGAGGGCAGGCCCTCGCGGCGGTCGTTTCCATCGTCGTTGCCCTGGGCCTCTCGTTCTTCTTCGGCGCGAAGGCGGGCTTCGAGCGCACGGCCGAGCCGGGCGCCGCCCCCAACGCGCGCCCGGCTCCGGCCGGCCCCGCGGCTCCCGCTCCCGCGGAGACGTCGGCGACCGAGACCGCGAGCCCGACGCCGTCCGCCGTCGCCGCTTCCGAGGAAGCCCCGGTGTTCGAGGACCGGGAACCGGGGGTGGCCGAGTCGAAAACGCCGCCCGCCGCGGGGGAGGCGTCGAGAGCGCCCTCCCGGACCGAGATCAGCGGCGCCCCGAAGGCGGCGGCGACGAAACCGGGCGCGAGCCATCCGGCCGCTCCGACGGCATCATCCGAGCCGCCGACGAGCGCGGCGCCGGCGAAGGACGCGCAGGCGCGCGCCGCGAGAGAGCCGGCCCGGACCGCCGGCGGAGAGCCGGCCCAGAAGACCGCTCCCGCCCGTGCCGGCGGCTATTTCGTGCAGGTCCTCTCGACTTCGTCGAAGGCGGAAGCCCGTCGCTGGAAGGAAAAGCTCGAGGCGAAGAGCTACCGGACCGCCGCGGTGAGCTCCGTCGAATCGAAGAAGGGAACGCTCTTTCGGGTCCGGCTCGGCCCGTACCCGGACCGCGCGCAGGCGAAGAAGGCGGCGGCGAAGATCTCGTCGGAGTTCAAGCAGAAGGCGTGGGTCGCCCCCGAATGAACCTTCCCGTCCGAGCCCCGGAATGGATCCGGGAGAAGGCGCTCCGGCTCTCCGAGCTCCATGCGGTCAAACAGACGATGCGCGCCCGCGGATTGCACACCGTGTGCGAGGAGGCGAAGTGCCCCAACCGCTCGGAGTGCTTCTCGCGGGGCACGGCGACGTTTCTCCTGCTCGGCGACGTGTGCACCCGCGCGTGCGGCTTCTGCGACATCAAGACCGGAGTGCCGGTCTTCGACGATCCCCGCGAGCCGAGGAAGGTCGCCGACGCCGTCCGGTCGATGGGTCTGCGCCACGTCGTGCTGACCTCGGTCGACCGGGACGACCTCGCCGACGGCGGCGCCGGGCACTTCGCGAGGACGATCCGGGCGATCCGCGAAGACGACCCGGCGGTCGGGATCGAGGTGCTCACGCCCGATTTCCGCGGCCGGATGGCCTCCGTCGCGGAGGTGGTCGCGGCGGGTCCCGACGTCTTCAACCACAACGTCGAGACGGTGCCGCGGCTCTACGTGTCGGTCCGCCGCGGCGCGCGGCTCGACCGGTCGCTGGCGGTGCTGGCACAAGTCAAGCGGCTCGCGCCCGAAATGCGGACGAAGTCCGGGTTCATGCTCGGCCTGGGCGAGACGTTCGAGGAGTGCGTCGACCTGATGCGCCGGATGAAGGATGCGCGGGTCGAGATCGTGACGATCGGACAGTATCTCCGCCCGTCCCGCGAGAACCTGCCGGTCGTCGAGTACGTCGCGCCCGCGGTTTTCGATCGTCTCCGGCGCGAGGGAGAATCGCTCGGCTTCCGCCACGTCTTCGCCGGCCCGTTCGTCCGCTCTTCGTACCGGGCCGAGGAGGCGCTGCTCGCCGCGGCAAGCAACGCCTCACCCCACCCCCCGTTCCCCTCCCCACGTGGGGAGGGGTGTCTCGCTGAAGGCGAGACGGGGAAGGGTGGTGCAGAGGGGGCCCAGGACCCGGAGGACCGCCCATAAGGTCCGTCTTCGCGGGTGCGGTCTCGGGGGCGCTCCTCGCGCTCGCGTTCCCGCCGTTCGGCTTCTGGTGGCTCGCTCCCGTCGCGCTGGCCCCCTGGATCGCCGCGCTGTATTTCGAGGAGAGACGGACGCGCGCGCTGATCTCGGGGCTCGTCTTCGGTCTCGTCTTCTGGTGCCTCTCGGTCCCGTGGGTTTCGTTCGTCGTCACGCACTTCGGCGGGCAGCCCGCGTGGATGGGAGCCGTCTGCGTCTTCCTCCTCGCGCTCATCCTCGCCGAGTGGCCGCTGCTGGTCGGGTGGTGCGTCGTCGCCGCCTTCCCGCGCCGGTCGGTCTCCCGCCTCGCCGCGTTCCCGGTCCTCTGGATGGCGGCCGAGCACGCGCGAAGCGTGGCGTACAAGGGATTCCCCTGGAACCTGACCGCGAACGTCTTCGCCGACCACCCGCGCTGGCTCCAGACGGCCTCGTGGTGGGGCGCCTACGGCGTCGGCGCGCTGGTGGCCGGCTTCGCGGCGCTCGCCGCCGGAATCGGCGTGGGGAAGAGCGCGCGCGGGCGCGCGGCCGCGGCGACGGCGCTGGCGGCCGGAACGGCGTTTCTCGCGATCTTCGGCGGCAGCCGTCTCGCGCGCCGGGACCGCCCGGCGCCGGTTCTCCGTGTCGCGTGCGTTCAGCCGAACATCCCGCAATCGCTCCGTGAGAGCGCCGAGAGCGCCGCCCGCCAGTACGCGATCGTGATCGGCGCGATCCGGAACGCCGCTGCGGAGCGGCCGGACCTCATTCTCGTGCCGGAGTCCTCTTTCTACGGTCTCACCTGGCAGAGGAGCGCGGCGCTCCGGAGCGATCTCTCGGCGATCGCGCGCGAGAGCGGCGCTTCGATCCTCTTCAACGACGTCGACGAGAAGAGTGAAGCCGTCTACTTCAACGCGGCGCGGCTCGTGACGCCGGAAGGGCTGGCGGCCGCGACCTACCACAAGGTCCACCTCGTGCCGTTCGGCGAGTACGTCCCGCTGCCGCGCCTCTTCTTCTTCATGCGGTCGGTCTCGCAGGCGGTCGGAGCCTTTTCGGCCGCGGACGCGCCGGTCGTGCTCGTCTCCGGGCGCCTCGCGCTCGGGCCCGCCGTCTGCTACGAGATGACGTATCCGTCGCTCGCGCGCGACGAAACCCGGCGCGGCGCGAATCTCCTCGTCACGATCTCCAACGACGCCTGGTACGGGAAGGCGGGCGCGCAGGAGCAGCACTTCGAGGCGCTCGCGCTGCGGGCGATCGAGAACGGGCGTCCCTTCGCGCGGGCGGCGATCACCGGCATCTCGGGGATCGTGGACGGGCGCGGGCGTCTTCTCGCGCGGCTCGGACCCGACGTCGCCGGAGTCGCGCGGGCCGCGGTCTCTCCGCGGACGTCGCTCACGCCCTGGACGCGGTGGGGCGCAACGGTCTTCCCCGCGATCGCCGACCTGCTCGCGGCGGCCATGGTATCGTGCGCGATCGTGCGCTGGAGAAGGAGCCGACGGGCATGACGAAGCGGGACGACCTGATCGCGGGGCTCGAGGGGACCGCCGAGCGGATCGCCGCGCTCCGGGGGTATCTTTGATTGCGCCGCCGCGCGGAGCGCGCTCGACGAGCTGAGGGAGAAGTCGGCGGCCGCCGATTTCTGGGGCGATCCCGAGAAGGCGCAGGGGACGCTCCGCAAGATCAAGATTCACGAGAAGGCCCTGGCGACCGACGCCGAGGCGGAACGGCGCGCCGACGAGCTGCGCGTCTTCGAGGAGTTCCTGCGCGCGGGCGAGGAGGTCGACGCGGAGGCTTCGACCGCCCTGGCGGCGGCGTCGGCGTGGGCCGACGACCTCGAGCTGTCGCTGAAGATGACCGACGCCGAGGACGCGAACAACGCCTGGTTCTCGATCCACTCCGGCGCCGGCGGCACGGAGTCGCAGGACTGGGCCGAGATGCTCCTTCGGATGTATCTCCGTTTCTTCGAACGCCGCCGCTGGAAGGCCGAGCTGATCGAGCGCGTGGACGGCGAGGAGGCGGGATTGAAGAGCGCGACCGTCCACGTGATCGGCGAATACGCGTACGGCTACCTCAAGGGGGAAATGGGCGTTCACCGGCTCGTCCGCATCTCGCCGTTCGACGCGAACAAGCGCCGGCACACCTCCTTCGCCTCCGTCTTCGTCACGCCGGAGATCGAGGACGACATCGAGATCGTCATTCCCGACAAGGACCTCCGGGTCGACACGTACCGCTCCTCCGGCGCCGGCGGGCAGCACGTCAACGTCACCGACTCGGCGGTCCGGATCACCCACATTCCCACGAACATCGTCGTCACCTGCCAGAACGAGCGGAGCCAGGGGCGCAATCGCGACGTCGCGATGAAGGTGCTGCGCGCGAAGCTCTACCAGCGGGCGCTCGAGGAGCGCCAGGCGGAAGAGTCCAAGCGCGCGGGCGCCAAGAAGAAGATCGAGTGGGGGAGCCAGATCCGCTCCTACGTCCTCCATCCGTACCGCATGGTCAAGGACCACCGCACCGATTTCGAGATGGGCGATACCGACCGGGTGCTCGACGGGGATCTGACGCCCTTCATCGACGCGTATCTCAAGGAGAGCGCGAGCGAGAAGAGAGCTCAAGGGTAGTCCCTTGATCCGATATCGGCTCGACGACCTTGGTTGGTTTCTCTTTGAATCATTGGTTCAATCCCTCCTAAAGGCCGAGTTCGGAGTAGCGATTGAATCTACGGCTGGCCGGGAAGATTGGGGGGCCGATGCATACTTTCCTGGCCGCCTGCGTTCTCCTCTAGGGGTT
>DATFVB010000132.1 GCA_035260525.1 Thermoanaerobaculia bacterium | reverse complement strand
CTACAAGGTCTCCGGCGGCCTCCACGGCGTCGGCGTCTCGGTGGTCAACGCCCTCTCGCTGCGGCTCGAGGCCGAGATCCGTCGCGACGGGAAGGTCTGGCAGCAGGCCTACGCGCGCGGCGTCCCGGTCGCGCCGATCGCGGCGACCGGGACCTCGAAGAAGACCGGGACGAAGATCACGTTCTGGCCCGATCCGGAGATCTTCTCGATCACCGAGTTCCATTTCGAGCAGCTGTCGCAGCGCCTGCGCGAGCTGTCGTTCCTCATTCCCGGCGTCGGGATCACGATCGTCGACGAGCGGACCGACAAGAAGCACGAGTTCTTCTACGAGGGGGGCATCAAGTCCTTCGTCGAGCACCTGAACAAGGCGAAGACCCCGATCCACGACAAGGTGATCTTCCTGTGGGACGTCAAGGGAGGCACCGGCGACCCGAAGCGCGACGCCGACAAGGAGCGGGTCGAGGTCGCTCTCCAGTGGAACGAGGGATACGCGGAGACGCTCTACGCGTTCACGAACACGATCAACAACCGCGACGGCGGCACGCACATCGAGGGCTTCAAGGGCGCGCTCACGCGCGCGCTCCAGCGCTACGCCGACGCGAACAACCTGACGAAGGCGCTGAAGGAGACGAACCTCTCGGGCGACGACGCGCGCGAGGGACTGACCGCGGTGATCTCCGTCAAGGTCCGCGACCCGAAGTTCTCCTCGCAGACCAAGGACAAGCTCGTCTCCTCGGAGGTCAAGACCTGGGTGCAGCAGATGGTCTACGAGAAGTTCGGCTCTTACCTCGAGGAGCATCCGCGCGACGCCAAGCGCATCATCGAGAAGATCGTGGAATCCGCCCGGGCCCGCGAGGCGGCCCGCAAGGCGCGCGACCTGGTGCGGCGCAAGGGAGCGCTCGACTCCGGGTCGCTGCCGGGCAAGCTCGCCGACTGCCAGGAGAAGGACCCCGCGTTCTCGGAGATCTTCATCGTCGAGGGCGATTCGGCCGGCGGCTCGGCCAAGCAGGGAAGGAACCGGCGATTCCAGGCCATCCTGCCGCTCCGCGGCAAGATCCTGAACGTCGAGAAGGCGCGCCTCGACAAGATGCTCTCCTCCACGGAGATTCGCGTGCTGATCACGGCGCTCGGATGCTCGATCGGGCAGGAGTTCGACGTCGGGAAGCTCCGGTACCACAAGATCGTCATCATGACGGACGCCGACGTCGACGGCTCGCACATCCGGACGCTGCTCCTGACGTTCTTCTTCCGCCAGATGCTGGCGGTCGTCGAGCGCGGCTACCTCTACATCGCGCAGCCGCCGCTCTTCAAGGTCGCCGAAGGGAAGAAGGAGACGTATCTCAAGGACGAACGGGAGCTCACGAAGTTCCTCCTCGCGCGGATCGGCGACGACCGGACGCTCACGCAGGCGAAATCGAAGCAGTCGGCCTCGGGCGCCAGGCTCATCACGCTTCTCGAGAAGATGGAGTCGTACCGCACGCACCTGGCGAACCTCGAGGCGAAGGGATGGCCCGAGCCGTTCGTGCGTGCCTGGCTCGACTCCGACCTCTTCCGCGCGGAGGACTTCACCGAAAAGAAGCGGGTCGACATGCTCGGCCGGGAGGCGAAGGCGCTCGGCGAATTCATGCGGGCGGACGTCGTCTCCGACGAGGTCGGGGAGTCGTTCGCGCTCGAGCTGACGCGCTCGGTCAACGGCATCGAGAAGTCGTTCCGGATCGACCCGGAGTTCGCCTCCTCGCACGAGGCCAAGAGGCTCCGCGAGAGCGCGAAGGCGATCGGGACCTTCCTCGTCGGCCCGTACGAGATCGCGCAGGGGGAGGAGAAGACCGCGTGCGCCACGCTTGCGGGCACCCTCGAGACGATCTACGAGGGCGCCAAGAAGGGGCTCGCGATCCAGCGCTACAAGGGTCTGGGCGAGATGAACCCGGAGCAGCTCTGGGAGACGACGATGGACCCGGAAAAGCGCCACCTGCTGCAGGTCAATATCGAAGACGCGGTCGAGGCCGACGAGATCTTCTCGATCCTGATGGGCGACGAGGTCGAGCCGCGCCGAGACTTCATCGAAACCAACGCCCTCGCGGCGAAGAACCTGGACATCTGACATGAGCTCCGTACTGGACTCCGAGAAGAAGAACCCCGTCTCGATGGTCGAGGAGGTGCGCCGGTCGTACCTCGACTACGCGATGTCGGTCATCGTGGGCCGCGCGCTCCCCGACGTGCGCGACGGCCTGAAACCCGTGCACCGCCGCTGCCTCTTCGGCATGTGGGAGCAGAACAACGTCCACAACCGGCCCTACAAGAAGTCGGCGCGCATCGTCGGCGACGTGATGGGCAAATATCACCCGCACGGCGACACCGCCATCTACGACACGATCGTCCGGATGGCGCAGGACTTCTCGATGCGGGAGCCGCTCGTCGACGGCCAGGGCAACTTCGGCTCGGTCGACGGCGACAACGCGGCGGCGATGCGCTACACGGAGATCCGCCTGACGCGCCTCTCCTCCGAGATGATCGGCGACGACATCGACAAGGAGACCGTCGACTGGGTCCCGAACTACGACGGCTCGCTCCAGGAGCCGACGGTGCTCCCGTGCAAGTTCCCGAATCTCCTCGTCAACGGCTCGGCGGGGATCGCGGTCGGCATGGCGACGAACATCCCGCCGCACAATCTCGGCGAGGTGATCGACGCGACGATCGATCTCATCCAGAAGCCCGAATCGACCGTGCCGCAGCTGATGCGGCGCATTCCCGGGCCGGATTTCCCGACCGCGGGGTTCATCCACGGGGCGAAGGGGATCCGGGACGCCTATTCGACCGGCCGCGGCATCATCCAGATGAGGGCGCGCGCGATGGTCGAGAAGCAGGCGCGCGGCGAGAAGGAAGCGATCGTCATCACCGAGCTCCCGTACCAGGTCAACAAGGCGAAGCTGATCGAGCGCATCGCCGAGCTCGTCAACGAGAAGAAGATCGAAGGGATCTCGGACCTTCGCGACGAGTCGGACCGCGACGGCATCCGCGTGGTCGTGGACCTGAAGCGCGGCGAGAACTCCCAGGTGATCTTGAACAAGCTCTTCACCCAGACGGCGATGCAGTCGACCTTCGGGATCATCTTCCTGGGAATCGTCGACGGCGCTCCGCGCGTCTGCAACCTGAAGGAGCTCCTCCAGCACTTCATCGACCACCGCAAGACGGTCGTCGTCCGCCGGACGAAGTTCGACCTGCGCAAGGCGCAGGAGCGGGCGCACCTGATGAAGGGCCTCGCGCTCGCGCTCGGGAACCTCGACCTCGTGATCCGGATCATCCGGGGATCCGCCGATCCGAAGGAGGCCAAGGGCCGGCTCGTCGCCGAGGTCTCGATGACCCGCGCGGGCCTCGAGAAGTTCATCGGCCAGAAGATCGAGGACGAGAAGGCGAAGGCCTCGGATCTCATCCATCTCGACGAGATCCAGGCGCAGGCGATCCTCGACATGCGCCTCCACCGGCTCACCGGCCTCGAGCGGGAGAAGATCGTCGCCGAGTACAAGGAAGTGCTCGCGCTGATCGGGAGGCTCAAGGAGATCCTCGCCTCCGAGAAGCTCGTGCGCGAGATCATCATCACGGAGTTGAAGGACATCAAGAAGGCGTTCGGCAACGACCGCCGGACCGAGATCGTCGCCGACGTGACGGAGATCGACGTCGAGGACCTGATCGTCGAGGAAGAGATGGTGATCACGGTCTCCCGCGGCGGCTACATCAAGCGATCCCCCCTCTCGCTCTACCGGGCCCAGCGCCGCGGCGGCAAGGGCCGCGTCGGCGCCACGACGAAGGAAGAGGACGTCGTCGAGCACCTGTTCGTCGCCTCGACCCATGCGTTCATCCTCGCCTTCACGTCGAAGGGGCGGATGCACTGGATCAAGGTGTACGACCTGCCGCAGCTCGGTCCGGCCACGCGCGGCAAGGCGATCGTCAACCTCCTGCAGCTGTCTCCCGACGAGAAGCTCGTCGCCCTGGCCGCGACGAAGGATTTCCCGGAGGATCGCTTCCTCGTCTTCGCGACCAGGGAAGGGCTCGTCAAGAAGACGCCCCTGTCGGCGTACGGCAACGTCCGGAGCGGCGGCATCAACGCGATCAACCTCGAGGACGACGACGAGCTCCTCTCGGTGCGGATCACGGACGGCACGCGCCAGATCTTCATCGGGACCCGCAGCGGCCTCGGCATCCGGTTCCCCGAGGCCGACGTCCGGGCGATGGGGCGGGTTGCGACGGGCGTCTACGGCATCCGCTTCAAGCGCGACGAGGACTGCGTCGTCGAGATGGAGGCCGTCGAGGAGAACGGGACGATCCTGACGGTCACCGAGAAGGGATACGGAAAGCGCAGCCTCGCCTCGGAGTACCGCCTGCAATCGCGCGGGGGTTCGGGCGTGATCAACGTCCGGGTGACGGACAAGAACGGCCCGGTCGTCGGCATCAAGTCCGTCACCGACGAGGACCAGGTTCTCCTCATCACCGAGAAGGGGATCCTGATCCGCCTGAAGGTCAAGGACGTGCGGGAGACCGGGCGCGCGGCGATGGGCGTGCACCTGATCGACCTCGACGAGGGAGACCGCGTCGTCGCGGTCGCCAAGCTGGCCGAGCGGGAGGAGGCGGAAGACGACCTGACGCCGGCCAGCGGGGTGCTGCCCGGCGCGACTCCGTTCCTGAAAGACGAGTAGCGAGCCGCAGGCTCGCGATACATCGAGCCGGCCGGGCGCGTGCCGCCCGCGTGGCCCTCCGACGTACGCTTTCGGTACGCCTGCGGGTCCCGCGGGGCGCCCCGCATCCCG
>DATFVB010000131.1 GCA_035260525.1 Thermoanaerobaculia bacterium | reverse complement strand
CGTTCGGAGCGCCGCAGGGTCAGCGGCAAGGCGACGCGGCGAAGGCGATGCGGTTGCGATCGTCTAGCCGCGGCAACGCCGCCGATGGCCCTGCGCCGCCCGAACCCGAAGGGCGCCCGCACATTGCGAACGATCTCTGCGGCGCGCCCCGGGCCCGATGCACAACGGCATCTGCTCCCGGTGCGCGATATTGAGCTCATCCGCAAGCCGCAGGCGCGCCGCTGCCGTTATTCCCGTTCCGGGGCACTCACGTACGCTCTCGGTACGCCGCGGCCGCGGGTCGGACGCCCGCATCCCGTCGGGCTCGCGCCTCACCGCGCTTTCGGCTTGTGGTGAACCGACTTGCCATTTCGTCTCGGCTCGAAGGGGATCGGCGCGGCGATCCTCCGTCGCTCTGACGAGCTTCGGAGGATTGCTCACGAGATCCGGCGTAGCCTTGGTCAAGGCGGATGCGATGCATCGATTCGGAGCGGCGGCTCGCGCCGTCCCGCTGGGCTTCCCGGATTGCCTTCCCTGGAAAACGCCGGTTACCGAAGGGCCGTTTTCGGTTCCTTCGACAGCGGGGGAGGGTACCCTTTGCCGCGCTTCAAGTCCGAAGTGAGCTGCCAGATGCGGTTGCGGACGGGGATTCGCGCCTCCTCGGGGAGCTCGGGGAGGAGGTTCGGCGCCAGCCAGACGGCGCGCACCGCGTCCTTCTCGGCCGCACGGGGATGCCCGGCCGCCATGTGCGCGCGGCTGAGGTTGAGATCCGTCTCGGGACGCTCTTCGATGGCGAGGGAGCGGCGGTAGCGCTCCAGGGCTCCGGCCGCGTCCCCCCGGAGGCGGGAAGCGGAGCCGAGCAGGTACGGCGGCCGCGGGTCGTGGGGCAGTTCCGCCGCGGCCTCCTCGAGGACTTCCTCCGCGTCGCGAAGGATCGCGGCGCGCGCGACGGCATCGTTCTGGCGGGATGCGGCGAGCACGAGCGCCTCGCCTTCCCGAAGGCGCCGGAGAGCCGCGCCCTTTTTCCATTCGGGCGCGACCGCGGCGATTCCCGCTCCCGCGAATGCGATCGCCGCGAGCGCGGCGGCCCCGCGCCGTCCGCCCCTCACGCGCGCTCCCGGACCGCGCGGTCGGCGCGGCCCGATTCGAGCAGGATCCAGAGCGCCGTCGGAACGATCTGGAACGGAAACCACGCGAACGCGGCCACGGCCGCTCCGGTGAGGAGCGCGGCGGCGCCCGCCGCCGACGGGTCGCCCCGGGCGCGCCGGACGAGACGGCCGAGGAGCGCCGCGAAAGCGGCGACGACGCAGAGACCCGCGGGAATCCCCGTGGCCGCGAAGAGGTCGAGATAATCGTTGTGCGCCTGCGCGAAGGAATTGGTCGGCATTCCGGGCAGGACGAGCCGGCGCCGGATCCGCGCCTCGGCGGCGATCCTCGCCGGGACGTATTCCGCTCCGAAATTGCCGATGCCGATCCCGCCCGCCGGATGCGCGCGGATCATCTCGGCCGCGGCGAGCCAGGGAGCCGCGCGGGCGGTGAACGCCGCGTTCCATTCCCCCTGCCGCGCCGCCCGAACGAACCGCGCCACCCGCACCCGCATCGGCCGGTAGAGGACGGCGGCGAGAAGGATCACGGCCGCCGCCGCGGCGACCCCGATCCGAATGCGCCGGCTGCCGGCGAAAAACGCGTAGACCGCCGTTCCGGCGGCGGCGACGGCGACCGCCGACAGGCTCTGCGTCGAGAGAAGGCCGGCCCCGCAGAGCACGATCGCCGCGATGGCGAAGGCCCTCCCGCGGCCGGCCCGGACCGCGATCGGAAGGAGTGTGACGGCCGCGAGCGCGAGGGCGATTCCGGCGTAACCCGCGTTGCCGACGAGCGCCCCGAGCCCGGAGCGCGCCGAGTAGCCGTAGACCACGAGCGGGGACCAGATGCGTGCGGCCGCGAGGACGACGAGGAGCCCGTTCAACGCGGCGGCCGCGCCGAACACGGCGACGATCCTCCCGCGATGGCGCCGGTACGCTTCGGACGCGCCGAGCGGCAGCGCGAGGAGGAAGACGGCGGCCAGGCGCAGGGCATCGAGCGAAGCGGCGCGCCGCGGGCTCGCGAGCGCCGACACGGCGGCCCCGGCCGCTCCGGCGAGCAGGAGGGCGGCCGGAAGGGAGATCCCGGGAGGTTCGAGTCCGCGCCGGAGAACGCGCGAGGCGAGCGCCGCGGCGGCGGCGAGCGCAATTCCGGTCGCCGCCAGCATCGCCTTCGGCGGATCGTAGGAGTCGATCGATTTCGGGTCCACGGCGGTCCAGGAGGCCAGGACCGCGGCCGCGAGGAGAAAGGCGGCGATCGCGTCGGCGGTGCGGCCGGTTCGCGGCTCCGCATGCGTCCGGCGAGCGTGTCGGTTCGGCATCCGGGCGAGAGTGTAACCGCTGGGAGGGCCCCGCGCGGCGAGCGGGCGCCCCGGTCCGGCAATACCGGCGGCGCGATATTGTTATCTTCCGCGCATGGGCTTCTTCCGGAGGTATCGAACCGCGATCGTGCTCGGCGCGTCGATCGCGTTCGCGGCGGGCGCGCTTTCGATCGCGTACCTGACCAGCGTGGTCACCTCCCGCTTCAACGGACGGCGCTGGAACCTGCCGTCGCGCATCTATTCCGACGTCGAGACGCTCGCGCCCGGTCTCGAGCTTACGCCCGACGCGCTCGTCGAGAAGCTCGGCCGGCTCTATTACGCCCCGGTCGACGGAGCGCCGGAGCACGCCGGGCAGTACCACGCCGCGAAGAACGCGGTCGAGGTCTGGCTCCATTCGTTTTCCGACATCGGGCGGAGGTTCGAAGGCTTCCCCGTGCGGATCGACTTCGCGGCGGGGAAGATCCGCTCGATCACGACGCTCGACGGCGACCAGGTCTCGTCCGTCGTCGTCGAGCCGGAGCTCCTCGGCTCGGTCTTCGACAAGAAGCTCGAGGACCGCACGCTCGTGCGTCTTTCCGACGTTTCGAAGCCGCTGATCGACGCCATCCTCACGCGGGAGGACCGCGACTTCTACCGCCACGGCGGGGTTTCGCTCCGACGCATCGCCGCCGCGCTCGTCAACGACGTGCGCCACGGCTCGGCATCGCAGGGAGGCTCGACGCTGACGCAGCAGCTCGTCAAGAACCTGTATCTCTCGCCGCGGCGGACGATCAAGCGGAAGGTCGTCGAGGCGATGATGGCGGTCATCCTCGACGCCTCCTACTCGAAGGAGGAGATCCTCCAGGCGTACCTGAACGAGATCTATCTCGGCCAGCGCGGCGCGATCTCGATCACCGGCGTCGGAGAGGCGTCCCGGTACTACTTCGGCAAGAACGTCTCCGATCTCGACGTCGCCGAATCGGCGGCGCTCGCCGGGATGATCGCGTCGCCCGGACGCTTCAATCCCTTCCGTTATCCGGAGCGGTGCCGCGCACGCCGCGACGCGCTCCTGCGGATGATGCTCGACGCCGGCCGGATCGACAGGGACCAGTTCGACCGCGCGGCCGCCGAACCGCTGACGCCGTCGACGCGGCCGCCCGCCCGCGTGCAGGCGCCGCACTTCGTCAACTTCGTCGAGAACCAGCTTCAGGAGAAATACGGAGAGAAGCTCGGCACCGAAGGCCTCCAGATCTTCACCACGCTCGACGTCGACCTGCAGCAGCGCGCGCAGAAGTCGGTCACCGACGGGCTCGCGAACCTCGAAAAGACGTACCGGCGGCTGCGGATCGCGTCGGCGCACGGGCCGCTCCAGGGGGCGCTCATCGTCATCGATCCCGGCACCGGCGCGGTCAAGGCGCTCGTCGGCGGCCGCGACTATGCGCTCTCGCAGTTCAACCGGGTGACGCAGGCTCACCGGCAGCCGGGATCGCTCTTCAAGCCGTTCGTGTATCTCGCCGCGTTCTCCCGGCGCGACCTCCCGGAGCCGATCACGCCGGCGAGCATCCTCCTCGACGCGCCGATCACGCTCGTTTGGGGGAAAGGGGAGGAGAACGAGCGCTGGACGCCGCACAACGACGATAACCAGTACCGGGGACCGATCTCCGCGCGCCGGGCGCTCGAGATGTCGGTCAACGTGCCGACGGTGCGCGTCGCGGTGCGGACGGGGCTCGACACGGTCGTCGCCGCGGCGCGGGCGGCCGGGATTTCCTCGCGGCTCCGGGGTTACCCGTCGCTCGCGCTCGGAGCGTTCGAGATCTCGCCGATGGAGATCGCCTCCGCCTACTGCGCGCTCGCCGACGAGGGGGTGCGCGTCGAGCCGAACGCGATCGCCGGGGTCACCGACGCGAGCGGGAAGATCCTCGAGCGTCGCGAGACGCCGCTCAAGCGCGTGCTGCCTCCGGACGCCGTGTTCCTCGTCGACTCGCTGATGCAGGGAGTCGTCAACCGCGGCACGGGCGGCGGCGTGCGGTCGCGCGGCGTCCGGGGGGTGCTCGCGGGGAAGACCGGAACGACCAACGACGGCCGCGACGCGTGGTTCATCGGTTTCTCACCCAAGATCCTCGCCGCGGTGTGGGTGGGTTTCGACGACAACCGGGGGCTCAACCTGTCCGGATCGCAGGCCGCCGTCCCGATCTTCGCCGACTTCATCAAAGGGGTGCCCTCGAACCTGCTGTCGGAGACCTTCCCGGCGCCCGCCGACATCGTCACGGCGGAGATCGACCCCGAGACGGGGATGCTCGTCACGCCATTCTGCCCGCAGACGATGACCGAGGTGTTCCTCTCGGGGACGGCACCCGTCCGGTACTGCACGGTCCACGCGCCGATGCCGGAGGCGTCGATCGCGCCGGGGGAGCCGCCGGGCAGTCCGTAGGAGGTCCGTCGCGAGTCGGGCCGCCGGGGCCGAGCTTCTCGTCGGGCTTCGAAGAACGAGGATCCGGCGGTGAACCCGCCCGGGGCCGTCTGGGAGCCGAACGACGGGCGGCTCGCGACTCTCTTCCGGGGGCTAGTTCGTTCCGCCCCCGCCGACGGCGGCCGCGCCGTCGGCAGCGGCCTGCGGCCTCGCCTGCGCGACGAACTGGAAGTCGAAAACGCCCTGCTCCGTCCCGGCGAGCAGGAAGCGCCCTTCTTTCTCGATCGCGAGCGTCCGGACAACGCTCGGTCCCATACCGTGGTCGAACTCCGCCCAGGAGCTGCCGCCGCTCGAGGTTCGAAAGACGCCGTGCTGCGTCCCCGCATACAGCGTGTCGGGGTTGACGGGGTCGATCGCGAGACCGAACACGTTCGTGTCGGTCAGGCCGATGTTGACCGCCGCCCAGCTCGATCCGCCGCTCTTCGAACGGAAGACGCCCTCCTGCGTCCCGGCGTAGAGGACGTCGGGCTTCTTCGGGTCGATGGCGAGCGCGAAAATGACGGCGCCCCGCGGGAGGCCGACGTTGACGCCCTTCCAGTGGAGGCCGCCATCGACCGTCTTGAAGACGCCTCCTTCGTTGGTGCCGGCGTAGAGCGTCTGGTCGTCGCGGGGATCGAGCGACAGCGTGAGGACGTCCGTGTTCGTGAGGCCGGAATTCAGGACCGTCCAGGTCCGCCCCCCGTCGGTGCTCTTGTAGACCCCGCCGAGGGTCGTGCCGGCGCGCAGGACGGCGGGATTCTGCGGATCGATCACGATGCAGTGCACGTTCCGGCTCTCGTTCTGCCGGTTCGTGATCGACCAGTCCTTCCCGCCGTTGGTCGTCTTGAAGATCCCGTCGCTCGCCGTCCCCGCGTAGAGCACGGCCGGGTCGGCGGGATCGACGACGAGCGCGAAGACG
The DNA here is from genome assembly GCA_035260525.1 of Thermoanaerobaculia bacterium. Taxonomy (NCBI): domain Bacteria; kingdom Pseudomonadati; phylum Acidobacteriota; class Thermoanaerobaculia; species Thermoanaerobaculia bacterium. Next base: position 7,665 of record DATFVB010000131.1, on the reverse strand, counting down.
TAGCTGTTGTTGGGAATTCCGGCGTTGATCGGGGTCCAGCGGGCGCCCGCATCGGTGCTCTTGTGGATGCCGCCGCCCAGCGTCCCCGCGTAGAGCGTGGTCGAGTCGCGCGGGTCGATCGCGAGCGAGCCGATGCTCGCCCCGGTGAGGCCGGAATTCGTCGCCTCCCAGCGCCGTCCGCCGTTGCTCGTCTTGAAGACGCCGTCGCTCCCGGTTCCCGCGTAGAGCGTTCCCGGCGTCGCCGGGTCGGGGAGGAGCGTCTGGACGAGGCGTCGCGAAAGGCCGAAGTTGATCGGCTTCCAGTGCAGGCCCCCGTCGACGCTCTTCAGGATCCCGTTCGTGCCGTTGGCGGCGTAGATCGTCTGCGCCAGGGACGGGTCGACGGCGAGCGCCTGCACGAGAGCGCTCGGGAGGCCGGAGTTGATCGGCTCCCAGTGCTCGCCCGCGTCGGTCGTCCGGAACGCGCCGCCGAGCCCCGTGCCGGCGTAGACCGTCGAGGGGGCGTGGGGGTCGACGGCGATCGCGAACATGTCCTGCGCCGTCAGGCCCCGGTTGATCGCCTTCCACGATTTGCCGCCGTCGGTCGTCTTGTACGCGCCGGAAAACGTCGCGGCGTAGAGGATCTGAGGAGTGACGGGGTCGATCGCCATGGCGGTGACGACGCCGTAGCTCTGTCCCGTGCTCGCGGGGAGCCATTTCGCTCCCCCGTCGGTCGTCTTCCAGACGTCGTCGCCGTTGGTGCCGACGTAGACCGTGCGGGGATCCGACGGATCGATCGCGATCGAGAACACGACCGCGTTCTTCTTGAGGCCGGAGTTGATCTGCGTCCAGTTCGTCCCGCCGTTGGTCGTCCTGTAGACGCCCTCGAGGGTGCCGGCGTAGAGCGTGGCGCCGTTCTTGGGATCGATCGCGAGCGCGTGGACGTGGAGGTCGGTAAGCCCCGTGCTGACGATCGTCCAGTCCCTGCCGCCGTCTTCGCTCTTGAAGACGCCGGCGAAAGCCGTTCCGGCGTAGACGGTCCCCGGGTGCGCCGGATCGACCGCGATCGCGGTGATCTGTCCCCCTTCCGGACCGTGCGAGGTCCACGAGTTGTACGCCGCTCGTGAGGAAGCGGCGGCCGCGAGCGTCACCACCGCCGCCAGAAGCAGTCGCTTTGCCATGAATGATCTCCTTCGCTTCGTCAGTCTATTTACTCTCAGGCGAGAAGGAAAGCGGCCGCGCGGCCGCCGAGCCGGATCTGGCCCTGAAAACTTTCAAAATCTTGCTCTCGGCTCTTCGGCTATCGGGCGCTTTTGATGATGCCGGCGAGCACCGGCGTGATCCCGTTGATCACGAATTGAACACCGATGACGCACGTGATCAGCCCCATGATCTTCGCCACGATCCGCTGGCCCGTTCGCCCGATCCTCTCGACGATCCACGGCGCCGCCAGGAGCACGAGCCACGTGATCGCGATCGCGGCGCCGATCGCGCCGGCGAGGGCGATCCGGTGCCGATAGTTCGGCGCCTGGCCGACGAGCGCCATGACGGTCGAGATCGCGCCGGGACCCGCGATCGTCGGAATCGCGAGCGGGACGATCGACGGATCGGCTCCGGCCGCTTCCGCCTCGACCTCCTCGCGGCCGTTGTTGAGCGTCCGGATCGAGATCATCGTGAAGAGGACGCCTCCCGCGATCTGGAAGGCGGGAACCGTGATTCCGAAGAAGGAGAAGATGAGACCCCCCGCGGCCTCGAAGAGCAGGAGGGTAGCGCCGGCGGCCAGGCTCGACTTGAGCGCGGCTTTCCTTCGCTCCGCGGCGGACTTGTCGCCCGTCATCCCGACGAAGATCGGCGCGGCCGAAATCGGGTTGATGACGGTGAAGAGGGAAGTGAAGGCCAGCAGGCCGAAGTTCCAGAGCGGGAGCATCGGCTACTTCTCCTCGGCCGCGTCGACGGGAATCTTCGTCTCGAGCTTGGGGGAGGAGAGGACGAACGTCGTCTTGACCTTCTCGATGCCGGCGATTTTCGTGAGCCGCTCGAGCACGAAGCGCTCGTAGTCGGTGGGCGAGCCGGCGACGACCTTCAGGAGGAAGTCCTCCTCCCCGGCGATGTGATGGCACTCGAGGACCTCGGGCAGGCGGGCGACCGCCTTGCGGAAGGCATCGGAGGTCTGCTGACCGTGAGATTTCATGATGACGGAGACGAACGCCGTGACCGGCTTTCCGAGCTTCGCCTGGTCGGCGAGGGCGACGTACTTGCGGATGAACCCCTCGCGCTCGAGCTTCCGGACGCGCTCGAGCGTCGGCGTCGGCGTCAGGCCGATCCGCGCGGCGAGCTCGGCGTTGGTGATCGCCCCGTCGTCCTGGAGGAGGCGGAGTATCGTGCGGTCCAGGGCATCGAGGACGTGCATGGCCGACGAAGAATAGACGTTGAATGCCGTAATGTAAAGCAGAAAATACCACAGAATTCATAAATGACAGGATAAATATCTATTCGTTCCTCCGGGCTCTCGCGCCGGGCCGGTCCCCCGGCCTCCCCCGGGCCGGCGCCGGAGGGCCTTTCCCCTCTCTTCGACGCGGGCGTCCTCTCCCGATAAGATGGGTCGGATGGACGCTCTTCGGATCCGCGGCGCACGACAGCACAACCTCAAGAACCTCTCGGTCGACGTCCCCCGGGACCGCCTCGTCGTCCTGACGGGCGTCTCGGGCTCGGGGAAGTCCTCCCTCGCCTTCGACACGATCTTCGCGGAAGGGCAGCGGCGGTACGTCGAGTCGCTGTCCGCCTACGCCCGGCAATTCCTCGAGCAGATGGAGAAGCCGGACGTCGACTCGATCGAGGGCCTCTCGCCGGCGATCTCGATCGACCAGCGCGCGACGTCGAAGAATCCCCGCTCCACGGTCGGGACGGTCACCGAGATCTACGACTATCTCCGGCTCCTCTACGCCTCGATCGGGAAGCCCCACTGCCCGAAGTGCGGCCGGCCGATCGCCGCGCAGACCGCGCAGGAGATGATCGACCGGGCGCTCCGGCTCCCGGAAGGGACGCGCTTTTCGATCCTCTCCCCTCACGTCGTCGGCAAGAAGGGCGAATACAAGAAACAGATGGCGCAGATGGTCCGCGAAGGCTTCCTGCGCGCGCGCGTGGACGGGCGGGTCGTCGACCTCGAGGCCCCGCCGGAGCTCGACAAGCAGAAGAAGCACACGATCGAGGTCGTCGTCGACCGGCTGGTCGCGAAGGGGGCGGCCGACGCCGAGTACGCCAGGCGCCTGGCCGACTCGATCGAGACGGCGCTCCGCGTCTCGGGCGGCGTCGTCGTCCTGCTCAAGGCCGACGGTTCGGAGGACGTGCTCTCGGCCAACTACGCCTGCCCCGATTGCGGGACGTCGCTGTCGGAGATCACGCCCCGGCTCTTCTCGTTCAATTCCCCTTACGGCGCGTGCCCGAAGTGCTCGGGCCTCGGCACGATCCTGAAGGCGGACCCGGAGCGGCTCGTCGCCGAGCCGGCCCGGTCGATCAACGCGGGCGCGATCGCGTTGTTGAAGCCCGGCTCGACGAACTGGCGCAACCGTCAGATGAAGCAGCTGGCCCGCCACTACAAGTTCTCGCTCGACCAGAAATTCGAGGCCCTGCCGAAGAAGGCGCGAGAGGTGATCCTCTACGGCTCGGGGGGCGACGAGATCAACTTCTCGTGGGTCGCCGAGAAGGGGGCCTACAACTGGCGTTCCGCCTACGAGGGGCTGATCCCGATGATCGAGCGGCGCTACCGCGAGACGGAGAACCCCGACCACCGCGCCGAGCTCGAGCGATACATGTCGGTCAACGAGTGCCCCGAATGCCGCGGGCGGCGACTCAAGCCCGAGGCGCTGGCCGTCCGGATCGAGGCGCGCTCGATCGACGAGATCGGCGACCTCACCATCGGCGACGCGATCGGCTGGTTCGAGGGGCTGGCGCTTTCGCCCCGCGAGCTCGAGATCGCGGGGAAGATCCTGAAGGAGATCCGCGACCGGCTCGGGTTCATGAACAACGTCGGCCTCGGGTATCTCAACCTCTCGCGGACCGCGGCGACGCTTTCGGGAGGGGAATCCCAGCGCATCCATCTGGCGACCCAGATCGGGTCGAAGCTGACCGGCGTCCTCTACGTCCTCGACGAACCGTCGATCGGGCTCCATCAGCGCGACAACCGGCGCCTCATCGACACGCTCCTCTCGATGCGCGACCTCGGCAACACCGTGCTCGTCGTCGAGCACGACGAGGAGACGATCCGGGCGGCCGACCACGTGCTCGATCTCGGCCCGGGCGCCGGGATCCACGGCGGCGAGATCGTCGCGTCGGGCGCCCCGGAGGACATCCCGAAGTTCCCGCGATCTCTCACGGGGAAGTACCTTTCCGGGGAGCTCCAGATCCCCGTTCCGATGCTGCGGCGGCCGGGCAAGGGGAAGGCGCTCGCGATTCGCCGGGCGCGCGAGCACAATCTGAAGGGCATCGACGTGAGGTTCCCGCTCGGCGTGTTCACGTGCGTCACGGGCGTCTCCGGCTCCGGGAAGTCGACTCTCGTCAACGACATCCTCTACCCGGCGCTCGCGCGCGCGCTGTACGCCTCGTCGGAGAAGCCGGGGCGCCACGACCGGATCGACGGCATCGCCGAGATCGACAAGGTCATCGACATCGACCAGAGCCCGATCGGGCGAACGCCCCGGAGCAATCCGGCGACGTACACGAACGTGTTCAACGCGATCCGCGACCTGATGTCGAAGACCCCCGAGGCGCGGGCGCGCGGCTATGCGCCCGGACGGTTCTCGTTCAACGTCAAGGGAGGACGCTGCGAGGCGTGCGCGGGCGACGGCCAGATCAAGATCGAGATGCACTTCCTTCCCGACATCTACGTCACGTGCGACGTCTGCGGAGGGAAGCGCTACAACCGGGAGACCCTCCAGGTCGCCTACAAGGGAAAGTCGATCGCCGACATCCTCGCCCTCACGGTCGAGCAGGCGTACGAGCTCTTCCGCAACGTGCCGCCGGTGGCGAACATCTGCGGGACCCTGACCGACGTGGGCCTCGGCTACATCACGCTCGGCCAGCCGGCGACGACCCTCTCCGGAGGCGAGGCGCAGCGGATCAAGCTCGCCCGGGAGCTCGCCAAGCGGTCGACGGGCCGGACGCTCTATCTCCTCGACGAGCCGACGACCGGGCTGCACTTCGACGACATCCACAAGCTCCTCTCGGTGCTCCACTCCCTCACGGACAAGGGGAACACGGTCATCGTGATCGAGCACAACCTCGACGTGATCAAGACGGCGGACTGGATCATCGACCTCGGCCCCGAGGGAGGGGAGGGAGGGGGGCGGCTCCTCGCGGAGGGGACCCCCGAGGACCTCGCCGACGTGCGGGAATCGTTCACCGGGCAATATCTGAGAAAGATTCTCGGTGGATCGAACCGCAAGCGCGCCCGCGGCTGACGGCGGCCCCCGCCGCGCGGCGGCGGGCGGCGAGCGAGACGCCGCGTGGGACGTCGCGATCGTCGCGGCCGTCCTCGCCGGCCTGCTGATCCGGGTTTCGGCCGCCTACGTCAAGATCCTCTGGTTCGACGAGTTCCTGGCGGGGAACCTGGTCCGGCACTCGTGGCGTACGCTGCTTCCGGCGATTCGGCACGAGGCGCATCCGCCGCTCTACTACGCGCTGCTCAAGCTCTGGTGCGCGTGCTTCGGCGACGGTGCGTCCGGCCTGAAGTCGCTCTCGGTCGTCGCCGGGACGGCGGCGGTCGCGTTGACGGCGGCCGCCGTTCGGGAGGCGTTCGGCGGCGCCGCGGCCGCCGCGGCGGCGGTGCTGGTCGCGTTCTCGACCGTCCAGATCGACCAGGGAAGCGAGGCGAAACCGTACGGCATGCTCGCCTTCTTCGTGGCGCTCCTCCTCTGGACGGTCGTCCGCGACCGCCGCGTCGGATCCCGCGGATCGCTCCTCGCCCTGCTCGCGGCGGGAGTCGCGTGCGCCTCGACGCATTTCTACGGCGGCGTCGCCGCGGGCGGGATCGCCTGCGCCGCGATCGTCTCGGCCCCGACCCGGAAGGAGCGGTTGCGGTCGGCGCTCCTGTTCGCGGCCGTCGCCGCGATCTCGGCGGTATGGCTCGCGGGCGCGCTGCACCTCGACCGCGGCGCGGCCGACTACATCCGGAAGATCTGGGGGCGCGTTCCCGTCTGGGCCCCGCTCGCCGCTTCTTCCCGCGTCTCCCTTCCCGGGTGGCGCAAGCCCTATCCCCCCATGAAAGGAAGGATCCTGCCCGACGTCGGGCCTCGCGAGATCGCCGGTGCCGCCATCGTGCTCGGGATCGCGCTCGGCGCGGCCTTCCGCCGCCGGAGCCGCGAGCGCCGCGGGCGCCCGGCGGATCGCCGCTTCCTCGTGTGGGCGGCGCTCGCCCTCTGGCCGGGGTTCCTCGCCCTCGAAGTGGCGCTCGCGGCCGTCGATCGCCCGGTCGCCCTCGTCGGCCGGAGCGAGGTCGTCGCCGAGATCGGTCTGGCCGTTCTCGTCGCCGCGGCGGTCTCGAGGTGGCGCCGCGGATACCTTCCGATCCCCGCGCTGCTCGCCGTCGGTCTCTGGACGGTCGTTCCGCAGTGGCGCCCGGGACCCGGCCCGCGCGGGCGCCGCTGGGAGGAGGTGATCGTCCGCCGGCTGCAGGCGGTCGTGCCGCCGGGAGCCCACGTCGACATCGTGACGCTCGGGCTGGGCCGTCCCCCGTTCGACTACTACGCCGACGGCGACCCGCGCCTGCGGTTCATCTCCTTCCCAAAGTCGCAGAACTCGCACCCCGGATGGGCGGCGCACTCGGTTTCCGCCCCCGAGATCGCGTCCCTTCCGTTCGAGGCGGAGCGCCTGATCGCGTTCCTCGACCGCGAGCTCGACCACGGCGTCCCCGTCTATCTCGTCGAGCGCGGGGACCCGCGCAACGAATGGCTGCTGTCGGCGCTGCGGCGCGACCACGAGGTCGACCCCGTTCCCGGAGCGGCCAAATGGTTCAAGCGGGTCGTCCGTTCGCCCCGGCTCACGGCGGCGCGGCGGGAACGGTTTTCACTCCCCCGCGGCGCGGTCCTTCACGGAACGCCCCTTCGCGCGGATCACTTCTCGATCGAGATGTTCTCTTTCCGGCCGCTGTTGGCGACCGCGATCATGATGCCGAGGCCGATCGCGATGACCACCCCGATCGCGGTCCACCCGGCGCCGATGCGCTGAATCACTCCCGTCTTCCAGAACGCGGCGATGATCCCCGCGATCAGGATGACGTAGCCGAGCAGGTACAGACCGGCGAATTTCATGCGGTTCCTCCTGAGACGAAGGGAGCAACTCGCGTGCCATCCGCCTTCGCTCGCTTCGGCGTAGCCGCCTCAGCGAGCTACGGCGCGACGGGTCCGCCTTCGCTCGCTTCGGCGTAGCCTCCTCAGCGAGCTACGGCGCGACTCCGGCACGGGTTCGTTGCGACACCGCGGCGATTGGGGTAGCGTCGCGGTCGATTCGGAGGAAACCGATGCGCTCGATCCTTGCCGCACTCTGCGTTGTCGCCGCCGGCATGCCCCTCTTCGCCGCGGCGGAGCCTGTCGACCCCGCCGTCGCCGAGGCGATCCGCCGGGGGGACGACGCGCTCGCCCGCGCGGACGCCGCGCGAGACGTCGCGGCCACGATGGAGATTTACGCCGACGA
>DATFVB010000130.1 GCA_035260525.1 Thermoanaerobaculia bacterium | reverse complement strand
GGCGCACGCGCCCGCCCGGCTCGATGCATCGCCGCGCTGGCCTTCAGAGGCGCCGGAGGCGCGTCAGGCTGATGCCCCGCGCCCGGAACCACACCTCGAGGTACACGAGGAGCAGCACCGTGCCGGCGATCGCCGCGATCTTCCAGCCGGTCGCCCAGCGGACGAAGGGGGACGTCTCCTTCCATTTCTTCGCGTGGACGAGGATGCTCTCGAGAATGAAGTAGCCGATCAGCGCTCCCGCGAGCACGAGGAGAACCGTCTCGGAGCGCTCCGCCCAGTGCAGCACGTCGCCGATCCGCCCTCCGAACCGGTCGCCGAGGAACACCCATACCACCGCGTTCGCGAACGCGGCGAGGGAATCCGCCGCGAGGAACTTCCAGAGCGGCATCCGCGACGCTCCGGACGTGAAGAAGAGGACGGGACGGAGCCCGTACACGTAGCGCCCCGCGACGACGGCGCGAAACTGGTACCGGCGAAATCGCCCCTTGACGAACTCGATCTTCTCGCGGGGGAAGATCTTGGCGAGCCACGGCCGCTTCTCGAGATTGCCTCCGAGGAGGCGGCCGATCCCGTAGAGGCAGGTGTCGCCGAGGACCGCCGCGACGAGCGCGGAGAGAACGATCGGCCAGAACCGCGCCAGATCCTGGTAGACGACGTATCCCGCCAGGAGGAGGATCGATTCTTCCGGCGGGCTGGGTCCGAACGCCCCGAAGAAGAGGAGCACGAACACGCCGACGACGGTCTCGCGCTCGAGATAGTGCTCGACCGCGGCGATCGCGTGGGTAGCCAGCAGCGGATGGGTCAAGACGCGCTTTCCGCGGCAGGATAGCAAAAGGCCGGGTCGGAGCGGCAGAGCCGCTTAACTCGGCCCCGGCTCAAACCCGATGGAAGTGGCGGAGCGGCTGAACATCACCGCCGACGATCTGCGATGCGGGCATGAAAAAAGCGCCGACTCGAAGCGGGGCAACGCTCGACTCGGCGCCGAAAATAGCGGCCGGGGCCGGCCGCGATCAGAGGTTGCGGTCGATGAACTGCTGGAACTGACCCTTCGGCATCGCCCCCATCGTGCGGTCGGCGGCCTCGCCGTTCTTGAACAGGATGAACGTCGGGATCGACGTCACCATGAATTTCTGCGCGACCTCGGGCGAGTCGTCCACGTTGATCTTGGCGACCTTCACCTTCCCCTGGTACTGGCTCGCGAGCTCCTCGACGATCGGGGCGACCGATCGACAGGGGCCGCACCACGGCGCCCAGAAGTCCACGAACACCGGCGTCGCGCTCTTGACGACTTCGCTGTCGAACGACTCGTCGGAAACTTCCCGGACGTTTTCAGACATTCCGAATCCTCCATCGCCAGGAACGCCCCGCTTCCCTCGATTATTCCCGGACGGAGCGCGGCGGAGCCTGGTCGTTCAGCCCCCAATCATAATCGAGATACACGACCCGGAAATCGCCGCGCGCGAGCCAGTCGCGGTGCCGCGGCGGCCCGTACGCGGCGAGCATTCGGGCGATCCCCGCCTTCTCGAAATCCGCGCGATACCAGTCGAGATACTTCGGCGCGCGCACCGTCTTCCGGTCCGGCTCGAACGTCCAGAGATCGGGGCGCGCCATCCACGCGCGCATCCGCGCGTCGAGATGCGCCGGCAGGTCGCTCGCCTCCCACGCTCGCCGGTCGAGCGGCGGGCAGGAGCGCGACGCGCACACCATCGCGGCGTGCGCGCGGTATCCGCCGAGCCCGATCGCCGTGTGCTCGATCTCGTCGAGCGAATGGAGCGCTCCGCCGATCCGGTGCGTGCGCGCCGTGAACGCGTCGCCGATCGAGCGGATCGAGTCCACCGGATAGCGGTCGAGGACCGTTTCGATGATGAACGCGTTGTAGGCGTTGATCAGGATCGCGAGCTTCGCGTCGCCGGAGAGCGCGCCCCCCCTCTCGCCGAGCCTGCCGGCGTACGCCGCGAGCCGGCGGCGGTCCGCCGCATCGGCCTTCCACCGGGCGTAGGCGACAAGACCCCGGGAATCCACGTACTTCTCGAGGAGCGCCGTCCATTCCGTCGGAGGAATTTCGGAAGGGAACGTCGTGACCGGAGTCTCCGCGCGGCCGCCCGCGGCTCCCAGGAGCGCCGAAGCGAACAGCAGCGCCGCCCGCGTGCGCGGCGCGCCGCGGGTCAGGCGTCTCTCCAGGGGCGGATCGAGCCGATCCGCCAATCCTCGCCGTCGATCGTCACCGTGTCGCCCGGTTTCGCCCCGAGGAGCTTCTGCGCGAACTCGGACTGGTACGAGTAGACGCCCTCCTCCGGCCGCGAATCCCAGGGTCCGAGGACCGCGGCTTCGCGGGTCCGCCCGCCGGCCGACAACACGACCCGGGTCCCGACCCGCACCTCGGAAACGTCGACCCGCGCGGGGTCGAGCGGGCGGGCGCGCGCCAGCTCCTGCTGCAACGTCGCGGCGCGGGCGGAGAGAAACTCCTGGCGGGCCCGTGCGGCGTGGTACTCGAAATTCTCGCTCAGGTCCCCCATCGCGGCCGCCTCCTGGATCGCCCGTCCGTTCTTCGGCATCTCGACGCCGACCAGCTGCTCGAGCTCCGCGCGCCGCGTCTCGAGCGATTCCGGCGTGACGTACAGCGGCTCGACCCGCGGCCCGCGGAGCTCCGGGAAGCGCCGATGGACCGCCTGCTTGACGTCGTCGCGGCGGAACTCCTCCAGGCCGGGGGCGCGCTCGGCCGCCGTCAGCAGCCGCTGCGCCTCGTCGGCGTCGGCGAGCCCGGCGACGAGCTCCAGGGCGAGGCCGCCCCGGTCGAACATCGTCTTGAGCCGCGCTCGGTGCGGGGCGAACTCCGGAAGGCGGAGCGCTTCGAGCATCGCGAAGAGCGCGGAAGATCCGAAGAGGGCCGACGCGTGCGGCAGCTCCGCCCGCCTCTCCGCGAGCCAGAGGAACGCGCGCGGCGCGGTCCGCGGGTTGGCGACGATCCGGCGCGCGAGCTCGACGCGCGCTTCCGGCGCTCCCTCGGCCAGCGCCGCGTCGATCGCCGAGAGAGCCCTCGCGTCGTCCTCTCCGGAAAAAAGCGCCGTGAAGAGCTCGACCCAGCGCGGATCCCGCTCCCGCAGGAGACGGTAGGCTTTCCACCGCAGCGCGGGATCGGGCAGCGCGCGGGCGATCTCCGCGCCGCCCGAAGCGACGAGGTCGGCGGCGGAGAGGGGCGGCGCCACCCCGCTCCGGCTGTCCTCCAGGAAGAACGCGATCTCCAGGCGTTCGGCGGGAGTGGCGGCGGTCCATCCCTCCCCCGCGAGCGCTTCCGCAAAGAACGGGAGGAGCTCCGGACGGCGGGTGTTCTTCCGGGCGATGTCGAGGCGCCGCGCGACGGAGGCGGCGGCGAATTCCTCGCGCACCGAGTCGCTCGCGGCTTCGGCCGAGGCCCGCCACTCGTAACCGGCGTTCTTGCCGCTGCCCGACGCGACGAGCTGGGGGTGCTTGCGCGCGGCATTCCAGAACGAGGTCCACTTCTCCGGAGGGACAACCCCCGAGAACGCGTCCTTGATCTCGCCGGCGGTGACGGGACGGCCGACGCTCTCGATGAAGTGGCGGACGGCGTCCGCCGGGCCGGCGAGCGATCGCCCGCGCAGCCCCTCGCGATCCTCGAGCCGCTCGCGGCGGAAGTCGCCGGGCGGGAGCGGCACGAGGTTCTTCGCGGCCGCGCCGGGAGGGAGCGACAGCTTCTCGCCCGTCTCGAACTCGAACCGCACCGCGTCGATCGCGGGGACCAGGTCCGTTACGCGCCCCGCGCCGTGGCCGGCGAAGAAGAACACGTCGCCCGGCGCGAAGCGGAGCCACCGCCGGAGGCGCTCCGCGGCCTCGACGACGTTCGCCTTCGGAGGCAGGGAATGGGCGATCAGCGCCTCGAGCGACGGGTGATCGGGCCAGGCCAGCCGGAACGCGTCGGCGATCTCCGCCGGCGACGGGGCCCTGGCCGGGAACGCCCGCGCGACCTCCAGGAGCGTCTCGAGGCGCGCGCGGTAGAGCCCCCGGTCCTCCTGGGCCTCGATCAGCCGCGCGAGGAGCGCCCGCGGCTTCTCCTTCTCGCCCCGTTTCTTCATCTCCCGGGTGATCACGAAGAGCGGCTCCAGGTCCTCCGCGGATTGGGCGAGGAGCGCCGCGAACGTCTCCTCGTCGGCGGTGCCGCGCGCGGTCTTCTTCGGGTCCGTCACGTCCATCGCTCGATCATATGCGCTCGAGCGGCGCGCCGCGATGCGGCGGTTCCCGTCGATGGATTACTCTCTTCCGATGGAACCCGAAGGGCGCGCCCGGGCGGCCCGGGGGCTCGCCGCCGCGCTGGGCGTTTCCGGGGCGATCCTCGCGGTCGAGGTGGCCGGCGGGGCGATCGCCCACAGCCTCGCGCTCTGGGCGGACGCCGGGCACGTGCTCACGGACGTCGCGGCGCTGTCGCTGTCCTACGTCGCCGTGCGGATCGCCGAGCGCGGGGCGAGCGCTCGCCACACCTTCGGTCTTTACCGCGCCGAGATCCTCGCCGCGTTCGTGAACGCCCAGATCCTCCTCGTCGTGTGCGGAGCGATCCTCTGGGAGGCGTGGCGGCGTCTCGAACGCCCGGAGCCGATCGCCGCGGTGCCGATGCTGGCGTTCGGCGCGGTCGCGCTCGCCGGAAACCTCGTCTCCGTCCGCTTCCTCCATCCCCACCGGCAGGACAGTCTGAACCTCCGAGGCGCGTACCTCGAGGTCGCCGCCGACGCCCTCGCCTCGGCGGCCGTGGTCGCCGCCGCCGGTGCGATCGCGGTCACGGGAAAGCGCTGGATCGATCCCGCCCTCTCCGTCGCCATCGCGCTCTTCATCCTCCCCCGCACGGTGTCCATCCTCCGGCAGTCGGCGCACATCCTCCTGGAAGGCGCGCCGGCGGAGGTCGACCAGCCGGGCCTGACGGGCGTCCTGCAGACGCTCCCCGGGGTGCTCTCGGTGCACGACCTGCACGTCTGGACCCTCACGTCCGGCGTCCACTGCGCGAGCCTCCACGTCGCGATCGGCCCCGGCACCGACCCGTCCGCCGTGCTGCGCGAGGTCGAGGAGAAGCTCCGGAGCGATCACCACGTCGAGCACGCGACGATCCAGATCGAGGTCCGCGAGCCGGCCGAGTGCGGGCCTCTTGCCCGGCACTGAGCGGCGATGACAAGATGATCCGCACCGCATGAACTCCCGCCGCGTCCCGTCCCTCGACAACGGCAAGGAGCTCTTCCGGGCGCTCGTCGAGAACAGCGCCGATGGAATCGCGCTCCTCGATCGGGAAGGCCGCTTCGTCTTCGCGAGCGCCTCTCACGAGCGTCTCGTCGGCTACACGCCCGAGGAGCTCGTGGGCCGCGACGCGTTCTCCCTCGTGCACCCCGATGACGTCGAGCGAGCCCGCGCCGTCTTCGCGGCGGCGCTCGAGCATCCGGGAAGGACGGAGGTCGCGGAGTACCGCGTGCGCCACCGGGACGGAACGTGGCGGGACATGGAGGGCACCGGGACGAACCATTTCGGCGAGGCCGGAATCGACGCTCTCGTCGTGAACTATCGCGACATCACGGAGCGCCGGCGCGCGCAGCGAGAGCTCCATCTCTTCAAGGACTCCATGAAGAGCGTCTCCGACATCGCGAGGATCACCGACCTCGACGACCGGCTCATCTTCGTCAACGACGCATTCGTGAAGGCCTACGGATACCCGCTCGACGAAGTGATCGGACGGCCCGTGCGCATGCTGTGGTCCCCCCGGAACGCGCCGTCGCGCGGCGACGAGATCCTCCGCGAGACGCGGCGCGGCGGGTGGAAAGGGGAGGTCGTGAGCATCGCGCGGGACGGCCGCGAGTTCCCCCTCGAGCTCGTGACTTCGCAGATCCGCGACGAGAACGGAGCCGTCGTCGGCCTCGTCGGCATCGGCCGGGACATCAGCGAGCGCAAGGAGGCCGAACGCCTCCAGTCGGCGCTCTACCGCATCGCCGAGACGGCCTCCTCCGCCGACGACCTGCCTCAGTTCTACGCGGCGATCCATCGGATCGTGGGAGAGCTGATGGACGCCCGCAACTTCTACATCGCGCTCCGCGACGGCTCCGGGCGTGTCACGTTCCCCTACTTCGCCGACGAAGCCGAGCCGGCGCCTCCCGCGCGCGCGGCCGGGGGGCTCACCGACTACGTGCTCGAGACCGGCGAGCCGCTTCTCGCCTCCCCCGAGACGTTCGAGACGCTCCTCGCGCGCGGTCTCGTGACTCCCCGGGGCGCTCCCTCGATCGACTGGCTCGGGGTGCCGCTCCGGACGGAAGACCAGGTGTTCGGCGCCCTCGTCGTCCAGAGCTACTCGCCGGAGCAGCGCTTCCGCGAGAAGGACCGCGACATCCTGATGTTCGTTTCCCGCCACATCGCGGCGGCGATCGCGCGGAAACGGTCGGCCGAGGCGCTGCGCAACGCCGACGAGTTCCGGGAGCGCGTCCTCGAGAGCGCGACGAACGCGATCTTCGCGCTCGACCGGCGGGGCTGTTTCACCCTCGTGAACCGGCGCGCCTGCGAGATCACCGGGTTCCCGACGGAGGAGCTGATCGGCGCGCCGGCGGAGCGCGTCATTCCCGTCGCCCGTCTCGAGGAGGTCCGCGCGCAGTTCCGGAAAACCGCGCGCGAACGCACCCCCGTTTCGCTCTTCGAGACGGATCTCGTCCGCCGCGACGGGACGCTCGCGCCGATCACGTTCTCGATCGCGCCTCTCCTGGCCGGCGGCCGCGTGATCGGGGTCGCGGGCACCGCCGAGGACATCACCGAACGGCGCCGCGCGCAGGAGAGGATCGAGCACCTCGCGTACCACGACGCGCTCACGGGTCTCCCGAACCACGCGCTCCTCCAGGACCGCCTGGAGATCGCGCTCTCGCGGGCGCGCCACGACGGCCGCTCCATCGCGGTCCTCTTCCTCGACATCGACCGCTTCAAGGTGGTCAACGACAGTCTCGGGCACCCGATGGGCGACCGGCTCCTCCAGCGCGTCGCCGACCGGCTGACGAGCGTCGTCCGCCAGGGGGACACGGTCGCGCGGCTCGGCGGAGACGAGTTCGTCGTCGTGCTTTCCGACCTGAACCACGTCGAGGACGCCGTGCGGGTCGGCGAGAAGATCGTCGGCGGTCTCCGTCTCCCCTTCCGGATCGGAAACGAGGAGCTCTACGTCACGACGAGCCTCGGCATCAGCGTCTTCCCGAACGACGGCGAGTCGGGTGAAGCGCTGATCAAGAACGCCGACACCGCCATGTACCGGGCCAAGGAACAGGGACGCGACAACTACCAGCTCTTCACGCCCGTCTTGAACGCGCGCTCGGTGAACCGGCTCGCCCTCGAGACGGGGCTCCGGCGCGCCGTGGAGAACGGCGAGCTCCTCATCTATTACCAGCCGATCCTCGATCTCGCGACCGCGGAGGTCGTCGGGATGGAGGCGCTCGTGCGATGGCGGCACCCCGAGCGCGGCCTGATCGCGCCGTCGGAGTTCATCCCCCTCGCCGAGGAGACCGGCCTGATCGTCCCGCTCGGCGCGTGGGTCCTGGCGACGGCCGCCGCCCAGGCGCGGACGTGGCAGGACGGCGGCCTCGGGCCGCCGCGGCTCGCGATCAACTTCTCGACGCGGCAACTGGCCATCCCGACGCTCGCCGGAGACATCGGGCGGGCGCTGCGAGACGCCGGGATCGAACCGCGCCAGATCGAAATGGAGATCACGGAGAGCTTCGCCATGAACAACCCCGACGAGAGCCTCGCCGTCCTCTACGCGGTCCGCCACCTCGGCGTGCACATCAGCATGGACGACTTCGGCACCGGATATTCCTCGCTCGGCATGCTGAAGCGCCTGCCGATCGACACGATCAAGCTCGACCAGTCGTTCCTCCGCGACATCGACACGAGCGTCGACGACGCCGCGATTTCGCGCGCCGTGATCGTGCTCGCCCACGGCATGAAGCTCACGGTCACGGCCGAGGGCGTCCAGAACGAGCGGCAGCTCGCGTTTTTGCGGCGGCACCGCTGCGACCTCGCTCAGGGCTATCTCTTCAGCCCTCCGCTTCCCGCCGCGCACTTCGAGCAGATCCTGATCCACGGGATGGGCGCCGCGACCGGCGGCGCCTCGCGAATCCTCCGGCCGGAGGACGACCCGCAGGGGTGAGGCCGACGCTCGAGCCGAGAGGCGGCGTGTCCCAGCCGGCGATGATCTCTGGCGGGCGGGTAGCCACCGGGGAACGTTCTGCCGCTTTCGACTGTGACATACGACTTTCGACTCGCGACTCGCGACTCCTTTCCCCGTATGATCGCGCACCATGGCGATCATCCTCGCGCTGCTGACGTTCTTCTCGACCCTGGCGGGGGGGATCATCGGGCGCCGGTCGGGGAACCGACTCCACCTCTTTCTCGGCCTCGCGGCCGGGATGCTCCTCGGGGCGGCGCTCTTCGACCTCCTCCCCGAGGGGCTCGCGATCGCAAATGCGCTCGGGCGGCCGCCGGTCATGGTCACGGGGTTCGCCGCCGCGGGGTTTCTCGCGTTCCATTTGCTCGAGAAATTCCTGGCTTTCCATTCGCATCCCGAGCCCAACTATGGGGAGCCGGGGCACTCGCACGTCGGCGATCTCGGGGCGCTCGCGGTCACCGTCCACAGCTTCTTCGACGGCGCGGCGATCGGCGTCGGCTTCCAGGTCTCGCCCTCCGCGGGAGCGGCGGTGGCGGCGGCCGTCATCGCACACGACTTCTCCGACGGCCTGAACACCGCGATGCTCCTGAAGGAAAAGAGCGATTCGCGCGCCAACGCGTGGCTCCTCGCCGACGCGGCGGCGCCGTGTCTGGGGGCCGCGTCGACGCTCGTGTGGAGGTTCTCCCCCGCGCTCCTGGCGCCGGCCCTCGGCGTCTTCGCGGGTTTCTTCCTCTATCTCGGCGCCGCGCACCTGCTTCCCGAAGCGCACCGGACGAGCAGCGGCATTCCGGTCGTCGCCTCGACGATCGCCGGTTTCGCCCTCCTCCTGGGAGTTTCCCTGTTCCTCAGGGCAGGTTGAACTGGCCGAGAATTTGCTAGAATCCCCGGCGGTGTCCGAGGGTTTCTGAAATCCCCTTGATCGGAATTCCCCGAAAGGGAGTTGCAGAGTCCTCCGGAGCCTTCCAGAGGAGGAGTCCATGCCAACCCGGTTCCGATTCTCCGCAGTCGGTCTCTGTCTCGCTTTCCTCTGCGCGATCGTGGCAGGCCCGGCGCGCGCCGACCGCGGCCACACGCGAATCGCAACCCCTTCGCAACACGGCTCATCGCTCATGCCCACCGACGGGCGCGGGCATTACGGCGCCGAGCTCGAAGGACTCGTGACGGCGGTCGACACGGGGGCCGGGACGATCTCGATGGACGACGCGGTCCTCGGGGCGGTCGTGGTCACCGTCGACGGCTCGACCGTCATCCGGCACGGCTGGACCGTGATGACGCTCGATCAGATCGTCGTGGGCGCCCGCATTCACGTCAAGGCGGCTCCGCAGGACGGCGGTGGGTACCTCGCGGCCGCCGTGTTCGTCCAGAACAACGGCAGCGGGACCCAGGGCGGATCCGGAACGGAGTGCGCCACCGAGGTCCAGGGAACCGTCAGCGCGATCGACTGCGGCGCGGGCACGATGACGGTCACGACCGACTCGGGTGACGTCGCCGTCACCTTCGACCCGAACACGCTGTTCTTCACGAAGGGCCACACGGCGTCGACCTGCGGCCAGATCGCGATCGGAGACACCGTCGAGGTCTGCGGCACGCCGGGGGAGACGTCCGTTCTCGCGGCGAAGGTGAATTTCGAAGCGCCGGAAGAGGGCGATACCTGTGGGGACGAGGTCTCCGGAATCGTCAGCGGAACGCCCGATTGCGATGCCGGAACGCTGGTCGTCATGACCGACGCCTCCGGGGAAGTCACGATCGCGTTGACCGACACCACGCAGTACTTCGGACCGAAGCACACCTCCGCGACCTGCGCCGACGTGGCCGACGGCGACGTCGTCGAAGTCGAGGGCACGCTCCAGGGCGACGGCAGCATCGTGGCGTGCAAGGTGAGCTTCGAGCCGCCCGAGGCGCAGGAAGTCGAGGTCTCCGGCACGATCAACGGAACGCCGGACGGCGGAACGATGACGTTCGTCCTCACGACGGACCAGGGAGACGTCACGATCGACGTGAATTCCGAAACCGTCATCCAGCAGCACCACAACCTGAAGACGTTCGCCGATCTCGCC
The DNA here is from genome assembly GCA_035260525.1 of Thermoanaerobaculia bacterium. Taxonomy (NCBI): domain Bacteria; kingdom Pseudomonadati; phylum Acidobacteriota; class Thermoanaerobaculia; species Thermoanaerobaculia bacterium. The sequence goes on along the minus strand of DATFVB010000130.1, from coordinate 11,925 downwards.
GACGGAATGAGCGTCGAGGTGAACGGCACGCTCCAGGGCGACGGCAGCATCCTCGCGACGAAGATCTCGATCGAATAGGTCGGGCGGTTCGCCCTTCCGGTCCGAAACCTCGGCCCGGTCCCTCGGGGGCCGGGCCTTTTTTCGCCCGGACGATTGAATTGGCGGGGAAATCTGCTAAGGTCGCGGGCGATGAAGACGCGGACCAGCCGTCGCGGGAAAGCTTTCGGGCTCCTCGGAGCAATGCTCTTCCTGCTCATCGCGACGTCGTTCCACTCGGCAGCCGATAACGACATGGCGCTCATCGGCACCGAAACCCGCGTCGCTCGACCGTCCGCGCTCCCCGCCGGCGACACGTGCGCTGCATGCACGCTCGACGGCACCCTGAGCGCCCGGCCTTCGGTCGCGGTTCCCGTCGGAATCCCGGCGGCCGTCGAATCCGTCGCCGCCCTCGCTCCCGTTTCTCCGTTCGTCGCTCCCCGTGCCTCGGTCGACAGCCGCCCTCCGCCGCCCGCCGCCTGACCCGATCTTTCCCGATTCCCGTTCCCGAAATCGAGAGGAGGTCACCTTGCGGTCCGGGCCTGTTCCGCGTTTCCTGCGAATTTTCTGCGCCGCCGCGCTCGCCGCCCTGCCGGCGGCGGGCCAGGACTCGCCTCGCCTGTCTCGCCGGGACGCCGTCGCGGAGGCGCTCGCCCGAAACCCGGAGATCGCCGCGGCGCGCGCCCAGGTGGACCAGGCCCGGGCCGGCATCGCTCAGGCGACCGCATTTCCCGATCCGGCCTTCGCCTGGACGTACGAGCAGCAATCGAGCATCCTGAATTTCCGTTCCGCCCAGTCGCGCGACGTCGGGGCGAGCTTCACGATCCCCTTCCCCGACAAGTTCCGGCTGAACCGGCGGGTCTCGGGGGCGGCGCTCCGGGCGGCGGAGCTCGCCTGGACGCAGGTCCGCCAGCAGATCGCGTCGCAGACCGCGACGGCCTACGACGCTCTCCTGGTCGCCGCCTCCCAGCTCGAAAACGACCGCGAGGCCGAGGGGCTGTCGAAAGACGTGCTGGCGAAGACGCAGGCGCGGTTCGACGCGGGGACCGTGGCCCGCCTCGACGTCCTGCAGGCGAAGGTGAGCTTCGCGCAGGCCCGAAACCAGACGATCGCCGACGAACGGGCGCTCATGACCGCGCGCGCCTCGCTCAACCGCCTCCTCGCCCGGTCTTCCGGTGCCCCCGTCGAACCCGCGGAGAAGCTCGACGTTCCTCCCGCGCCGCCCGACGTCGCCGATCTCCTCCGCCGGGCGTCGGAGAGCCGGCCCGAGATCGCTTCGATCGTCGCGCAGAGGGAGGGTTCCCGGTTCGCGACGCGGCTCGCCCGCGAGTTCTGGCTCCCGGATCTGAGCGTCTCCGTGTTCCGCAACCACACGGAGGGCGCTCCCGCCGCCTACTCGACGGCCGGCGCGATTTCGGTTCCCCTGTTCTTCTGGCAGCACGAGAAAGGGGACGTCGCCGCCGCCGAGGCGCGCCAGGCGGAGCTCGCCGCCGACGAGACGACGGCTCGGGCGCAGGTGGAGCTCGACGTCCGGACCGCCTGGGCGGCCGCCGAGACCGCGCGGCGGCAGGCGGTCTGGATCCGGGACGAGCTCCTCCCGGAAGCGACCGATGCCTACCGCGTCGCCTCCGAGAGCTACGCGCTCGGAGGGTCTTCCGCCGTGGACCTGATCAATGCGAAGTCCGCGCTTCTCGCGGCGACGGCTCAGCTCACCCAGGCGCTCGGCGCCGCCAACGACGCCTCGGTCCAGCTCGAACTCGCGGTGGGCGCTCCGCTGCCTGCCGCCCCACAAGGAGAATCCGATGTTCACTGAGACCCGTGCGGCATGTTTGGCGCTGGCGTCCGCCGTCCTCCTCGCCCCGGGGTGCTCCCGGCGCCCCGCGCCGGACCACTCCGCTCCCGCCCCGGCCGCGGGTCTGTCCCTCTCTCCGGAACAGAGAAACCGGATCACCGTGCGGGAAGTCCGGGAGGCGCCGTTCCGCCGGACGATCGAGACGACGGGCACCGTGGCGTTCGACCAGAACGCGTCGACGCAGGTCATCGCCGCGATCTCCGGGCCGGTCGCACGGATCCTGACGCCGCCGGGAACGCCCGTCGTCGCCGGGCAGGCGCTCGCCGAGGTCACGTCACCCGATTTCGCGGCGGCCCTCTCCGGCTACCGGAAGGCGCACGCCGCGGCGGCCAACCTGCGACGGATCGCCGATCTCGACAAGAAGCTCTTCGATGCGGGGGGAATCTCGCGGCGCGAGATGCAGCAGGCCGAGACGGATGCCCTCGCGGCCGAGGCGGACCGCGACGCCGCGCTCGCGCAGCTGCGCTCGATCGGTATTCCCGAGACGACGGCCAAAGCGCTGGAGGAGGGCCGTCCCGCCGAGACGCCCCGCGGCGTCATCCGGGCCCCGATCGCCGGAACCGTCGTCGAGCGGCTCATCACGCCCGGCCAGCTCCTCCAGGCGGGGACGACTCCGTGTTTCACGATCGCGAACCTTTCGCGAGTCTGGGTCATCGCCAACGTCTTCGAGCAGGACGTGCCCTTCGTGTCGCCGGGCGCCGCCGCGGACGTGTTCGCCGGGTCCGCCGACGCGACGCTCTCCGGGACCGTCGAATACGTGGCCTCCGTCGTCGACCCGGCCACGCGCGCGATCGGCGTCCGCATCGTCCTGGCGAACCCGCGCGAGGCGCTCAAGAAAGACCAGTACGTGCGGGTCGCGATCCATTCCGCCCGCGAGGCCCGCGGTCTCCTCGTCCCCGTCTCCGCGGTGCTTCGCGACGACGAGAACCTTCCCTTCGTCTACGTCCAGGGCCCCGGAGGATCCTTCCTGCGCCGGCGGGTCGAGCTCGGCGCCCGAGAGGGCGACCGGGTCGAGGCGCGCGCCGGCCTTCGCCCGGGAGACCGGGTCGTCGTCGAAGGCGCCCTGTTCATGCAGTTCGCGGAGAGCCAGTGAGCGACGAAGGTCTCCGGCCGCCCGGAACCCCGCGGGCGGCCTCGATCATCAACCGCGTCGTCTCGTCCGCCCTGCGCCAGCGGTTTCTCGTCGCCTTCCTCGCCCTCGTGCTCGCCGCGGCCGGGATCTGGTCGTTCTCGCGGCTGCCCGTCGACGCCTACCCCGACCTCTCGCCTCCGATGGTCGAGATCATCACGCAGTGGCCGGGAAAGGCGGCGGAAGAGGTCGAGCGCCTCATCACCGTGCCGACCGAGGTCGAGATGAACGGCCTTCCCCGAATGACCACCATCCGCTCGATCTCTCTCTACGGGCTGTCCGACGTCCGCCTCACGTTCCAGGACCGCACCGACAGCTATTTCGCGCGCCAGCAGGTGTTCGAGCGGATCCCGGACCTCGAGCTTCCGGACGGGGTGACGCCGTCGGTCGCGCCGCTCTTCTCCCCTTCCGGGCTGATCTACCGCTACGTCCTCCAAAGCCCCGACCGGTCGCCCATGGAGCTCAAGACGATCGAGGACTGGATCGTGGAGCGCCAGTACCGGTCGGTCGCGGGCGTCGCCGACGACTCGGGTCTGGGCGGTCAGACGATGCAGTACCAGGTCCTGCTCGATCCCGCGAAGATCGCCGGCGCCGGCCTGTCGGTTCCGTCGGTCGTCGCGGCGCTGGCGTCCAACAACGGCAACGCGGGAGGGGGCTTCTACTCGCAGGGGGGCCAGTTCTACTACGTGCGGGGGCTCGGCCGCCTGAAGACGCCCGACGACATCGGCAACGTCGTGCTGGCCGTCCACGAGGGCGTCCCGGTCCTCGTCCGCGACGTGGCCCGGGTCGAGATCGGGATCGCGCCCCGGCTCGGCGAGTTCGGTTTCAACGACCAGAACGACGCCGTCGAGGGCGTGATCCTCATGCGCAAGGGGGAACAGGCGCAGGTCGTCCTCAAAGGGGTGGAGGCGAAGACCCGCGAGTTGAACCGGTCGATCCTCCCGAAGGACGTGAAGGTGCGGCCGTTCTACGACCGGAGCGACCTCATCGCGCTCACGACGCGAACCGTCGAGGACAACCTCCTCCGCGGCATGGTTCTGGTCGTCGTGATCCTGATCTTCTTCCTGTACGACGTCCGGACGGGGATGATCGTCGCGGTCACGATCCCGCTTTCCCTCCTCTTCGCCTTCATCTGCCTCGACTTGCAGCACGTCCCGGCGAACCTCCTCTCCATCGGCGCGATCGACTTCGGGATTCTCGTGGACGGCGGCGTCGTGATGGTCGAGAACATCTTCCGCCGCGTCGCGCTGCGCCACGGGCAGCCGTTGCGCATCCGTGAGGTGATCGCGGATGCGGCCGCCGAGGTCGACCGGCCGATCTTCTACGCCGTGGCGGTGATCGTCGCCGGATTCCTGCCGATCTACGTCCTCTCCGGCCCGTCGGGTCTCCTTTTCAAGCCGATGGCCGACACGACGATCTTCGCGCTCGTCGGCGCGCTGCTCCTCACGCTCACGCTGCTTCCGGTGCTCTGCTCCTGGGCGCTCCGGAAAGGCGTCCGCGAGCGCCGCAACGCGGTTCTCGAGGCGATCAAGCGCGCTTACGGCCGTGCGCTGGACCTCTGCCTTTCCCATCCCCGGGCGACGATGGGCGTGTCGGCGGTCATCCTGGGCGCATCGCTCCTGCTCATCCCGTCGATCGGTGCCGAGTTCATGCCGAAGCTCGACGAAGGCGCGCTCTGGGTGCGGGCCACGATGCCTTACACGATCTCCTTCGAAGAGTCCTCGAAGATCACGCCTCGGATCCGCGCGATTCTCCGCTCTTTCCCGGAGGTCACCGTCGTCGGCTCCGAGCACGGGCGGCCGGACGACGGCACCGACCCGACCGGTTTCTTCAACGCCGAGTTCTACGTGGGGCTGCGCCCTTACGGGGAATGGCACAGCGGCCGCCGCACCAAAGCCGAGCTGATCGCGGCGATCGACCGGAAGCTCTCCGCTTTCCCCGGCATCATCTTCAACTACACGCAGCCCGCCGAGGACGCCGTCGACGAGGCGGAGACCGGGTTGAAGAGCGCGCTCGCCGTGAAGGTCTTCGGACCCGATCTCGGCGTCCTCGAGGCGAAGGGGAAGGAGATCAAGCGAGTTCTCGAGGGGATTGCCGGCATCGGCGACGTGAGCATCGTGCAGGAGCTCGGACAGCCGAGCCTGACCGTCGCGATCGACCGTGCGAAGATCGCGCGCTACGGCGTCAACGTCGCGGACGTCGACGGTCTGATCGAAGCGGCGGTCGGAGGGACCGCGGCGACGCAGGTCGTCCAGGGAGAGAAACTGTTCGACCTCGTCGTCCGGCTGGAGCCGCGGTTCCGGGAGAACGCCGAGGAGATCGGAGACATCCTCGTCGCGACGCCCGCCGGAGCGCAGGTCCCCCTGAAGGAGCTCGCGGACATCCGGGTCGTCAGCGGCGCCTCGTTCATCTACCGGGAAGACAACTCGCGCTACATCGGTGTCCAGTATTCCGTCGAAGGACGCGACCTCGCGAGCGCGGTCGAGGACGCGCAAGCCCGGATCGCCGCGAAGGTCCGCCTCCCCGAGGGCTATCGGCTGGTCTGGGGCGGCGAATACAGGGAATACACGGCGTCGCGGCGGCAGCTGAAATTCGTCCTGCCGCTGACGCTCTTCCTGATCTTCCTGATCCTCTTCGCGCTCTACAGCAACTTCAAGTTCCCGATGATCACCGTCGCCGCGGTCGTCCTCTCCTCCCCCGTCGGGGGACTGATCGCGCTCCGGGCCACGGGGACGCCCTTCTCGGTCTCTTCGGGGATCGGGTTCCTCGCGCTCTTCGGAGTCTCCGTCCAGACGGCGGTGATCTACGTCTCCTACGCGAACGAGCTGCGGCGGGATTCCGGGCTCGGCATCGCCCAGGCGACGCGGGAGGCGGCGCTGCTCAGGCTCCGGCCGATCATGATGACGGCGCTGGTCGCGGCCTTCGGCCTGCTTCCGGCGGCCCTTTCGACCGGCATCGGATCCGATTCGCAGCGTCCGTTCGCGCTCGTCATCGTCGGCGGCCTGATCTCGCGGCTCCTCCTGTCGGTCTTCCAGATGCCGGTGCTCTACGCTCTGGTCGCCCGGCCCGGAGACCGCCTGGAGGTGTGACGGCGGTCAGTCGGCGGTTTCCCGCGCCGCCGCGAGACCCGCCACCGCTCGTCTCAGCCGGGTCCGGTGCGTCAGGATCTGGACCTGGAGGAGCTTCCGGCGCGGCGCCGGGGCCGTCCGCTGCTCCGCCTTCGCTCGGACGAGCCGGGCCGCGATCGCCCGAAAGGCGCGGCGTTCGCGGGCCCCGCCGAGCCAGCCCCCTCCGAACCGTCTCCACGAGCGAAGCGCCTGCAGGTCGCCGGGCCGCAGGGCGCCGAGCCGGACCTCGTCGGGGAGCTCCCGCGCGGCGAGTGAGCGCCAGCGGACCTCCCGGACGGCCGCGGCGCCGGCCGCGGCGGCGATGACGGCGAGCGCCGGCCAGGTCCCGTTCACGATTCCGAGAAGTACTTTCGCGTCGCCTCGATGTCGCGGCCGATCTGCTCGGTCAGCGCCATCATCGACGGGAACGTCATCTCGTCGCGCACGCGGTCGTAGAAGAACAGCCGGATCCTCTCGCCGTACACGTCCGACGAGAAATCGAGCACGAACGACTCGATCGTCGTCTCGTAGTTCTCGTAGACGGTCGGCCGGCGGCCGATGTTCGTCACGCAGTCGAATTCGCGCCCGAACGATTTGAAATAGGCGCGCGAGAAATAGACGCCGTCGGCGGGCGACAGCTCGTTCTCCGGACGGAGATTGATCGTCGGATAGCCGATCTTGCGCCCCATGCGATCGCCGCGCGCGATGACGCCGTCCATCGCGTGCGGACGGCCGAGCATCGCGTTGGCCGAGCGGATGTCGCCGGCGCCGATCGCGTGGCGGATCCGCGTCGAGGAGATCGGCACCCCCTCGTGGAAGACCTCGGCGACGCCTTCGGCGGTGAAGCCGTTCTCCGGTCCCATCGCGCGCAGGAGATCCAGGTTCCCGCGCTTGCCGCGTCCGAACGCGAAGTGGGAGCCGAGCAGGATCTCCGACACCGCGAGCCGCCGCCGCAGGAAGTCGCGGACGAAGTCCTCGGGCTCGGTCAGCGAGAAGTCGCGGGTGAACGGCACCACCAGAAGCGCGTCGATGCCGAGCCGCTCGAGGACCTCCTCGCGCTGGGGAAGCGTCTGGATCATCTTCGGAGCGAGCTCGGGATGCAGGACCTTCAGCGGATGGGGCTCGAAGGTGATCGCGACCGCCGGGCGTTGCGCGGCCCGCGCCCGCTCCACGACGGCGGAGAGGATCTTCTGATGGCCGAGATGGACGCCGTCGAAGTTGCCGATCGTCGCAATCGCGCCCTTCGGAAGGTCGGAGGAGATGAGCGGATCCCGGAAGACCTGCAATTTACTCCCTCTCCCCGCGGGAGACCGGTCGCGCCGAAGCCTTCGGGCGAAGGCGGAGGGTCGGGGTGAGGGAGCCGTCGATGGACCCCGGGTCCCCCTCACCCGCCCGCCTTCGCTCCTCCGGAGCTACGGCGCGGCGGCCTCTCCCGCGGGGAGAGGCGGTCACGACCGGGCCCCGGGTCATGCCCTGCCCACCACCTTCGCGACGAGATCGTATTCGTGCGTCTCCGTGATCTTCGCGCGAACGATCTCGCCGCATCGGACCGGGAAGTCGGCGAGCTCGTTGATGAGCACCCGCCCGTCGATCTCCGGGGCCATCGCCGCCGTGCGTCCTTCGAGGAGGTGCTCGGTCTCCGCGCACTCCCCCTCGACGAGGACGTCCACCGTCTTCCCCTTCCAGGCGCGGAGCCGTCGGCGCGCGATCGGCTGCTGGAGCGAGAGGAGGAAGGCCCGGCGCTCCTCCTTGATCTCCGCCGGGACCGGGTCCCCGAGCGGCTCGGCGCCCGACGAAGGCTCCGGAGAGTAGGCGAATGCCCCGAGGTTGTCGAACTCCGCCTCCCGGACGAATTCGCACAGCTCCCGGAAGTGCGCGTCGGTCTCGCCCGGGAACCCGACGATGAACGTCGTCCGGATCGCGATGTCCGGGACCGTCTCGCGCATCCGAGCGATCATCGCGAGGGAGCTCCTCGGATCCCCGCCGCGGCGCATCGCCGCGAGGATGTCGCGCGAAACGTGCTGGAGCGGGATGTCCACGTACGGAAGGAACCGCGGCTCTCGGGCCATCAGGTCGAGCACCGAGTCGTCGAGCGTCTTTGGATACGCGTAAAGGAACCGGAGCCACGGGATGCCGGTCCCGGCGACGAGCGCCTCGACCAGCCGCGTCAGGCCCTTCCGCTTCATCCCGAGGTCCTCGCCGTAGCGCGTGGTGTCCTGCGCGATCAGGTTGAGCTCGCGGACCCCCCGGCTCTCGAGGCTCTGCGCCTCGGCGACCAGCGACTCGATCGTGCGGCTCCGCTGGAGCCCCCGCATCTGCGGGATGACGCAGAAGGTGCACGGGTTGTTGCACCCCTCGGCGACTTTCAGATAGGAGAACCCGCGGGCGTTCGTGAGCACGCGCGGCGAGAGCTCGTCGTATACCCGCGTGGCGAGCGGCTTGGCCGAGAACCGCGGGAGCGTGGGAAGGCCGGAGGCCGCCTCGGGCGCCCGCTCGAGCTCGTCCAGGCCGATGAAATGGTCCACCTCCGGGATCTCCACGGCGAGCTCGGCGCCGTATTTCTGGACCATGCACCCCGCCACGACGACCCGGTCGATCTCGCCGCGATTCTTTCGCTCCACCTGCTCGAGGATCGCGTTGACCGACTCCTCCTTCGCCCGGTCGATGAACCCGCACGTGTTCACGACGACGACCCGGGCCCGTTCGTCGGGCACGATCTCGTGCCCGGCATTCTTCAGGTGCCCGAGCATGATCTCGCTGTCGACGAGGTTCTTCGGACAGCCGAGGGAAATCAGGCCGACGGTGGGAAGGGAGGCGGGGCGCGTCATGACTCGTCCCGCCAAATTCGAAATCCGAAGCTCGAAATCCGAAACAAATCCGAAACCCGAAATCCGAATGTTCCAAACGAAGAAGAGCCGACGTTGAGCAACCGGTCGGGCGAACTCATAGTCCTCTGCGCTCGAGGTTCGACCGCAGACCGTTTCGAGTTTCGAGCATTCGAATTTCGAGTTTGTTTTGAGTTTCGATATTCGAATTTCGAGTTTCCGCGAATCGCCTGAGCGGTCATGGATAAATTCGGTTCAGCGTGCGCGGGTACGGTATGGCTTCCCTCAGGTGATGGATTCCGCAGATCCACGCCACCGTGCGCTCGAGCCCCATCCCGAAACCGGAGTGCGGGAACGATCCGTACTTTCGCACGTCCAGATACCACTGGTACGCCTCGACCGGGAGCCCGTTGTCGCGGATCCGCTGCAGCAGGAGGTCGTGGTCGTGGATCCGCTGAGATCCGCCGATGATCTCTCCGTAACCCTCCGGCGCGATCATGTCGAGCCCGAGCACGACCTCCGGGTCCTCCGGATCGGGCTGCATGTAGAACGACTTGATCGCCGCCGGGTACCGCGTGATCATGACCGGCCGGTCGAACTCCTTCGAGATCTCCGTTTCCTCGTCCGAGCCGAGATCGTCGCCGAACTTGACCGGCATTCCCTTGCCCGCGAGCTTTTCGACCGCCTGGCGGTAGGTGATCCGCGGAAAGGGCGCCGTCACGCTGCGCAGAGGCGTCGTATCCCGCTCCAGGCGCTTCAAGTCCTCCGCGCAGCGGTCGAGGGCGCGCGCGACGATCGAGACGACGAACTCCTCGGCGAGCGCCTCGAGGCCCGGGAGCTCGAGGAAGGCCACCTCCGGCTCGATCATCCAGAACTCCGTGAGGTGCCGCCGGGTCTTCGATTTCTCGGCCCGAAAGGTCGGACCGAAGCAATACACCTTTCCGAAGGCGGCCGCGGCCGGCTCCAGATAGAGCTGGCCCGACTGCGACAAATACGCCTTCTCGCCGAAGTAGTCGGTCTCGAAGAGCGTCGACACCCCTTCGCAGGCGGCAGGGGTCAGGATCGGCGAGTCGATCAGCGTGAAGCCGCGCTCGTAGAAGAAGTCGCGGATCGCCTGGGAGACCTCCGACCGCACGCGCAGGACCGCGTGCTGGCGCAGCGAGCGCATCCAGAGGTGACGCTGGGAGAGAAGGAAGTCGATCCCGTGCTCCTTGGGCGTGATCGGGTAATCGGGAGACTCGCCGAGGATCTCGAGATCCGACACGGTCATCTCGTAGCCGCCGGGCGCCCGCCGGTCCTCGCGCACCGTGCCGCGCACGACCAGAGAGACCTCCTGCGTGGCGCGCTCCGCCTCCGCCCAGACCGACTCGGGGACGTCCGCTTTCGCGACCACGCACTGGCAGTAGCCGGTCCCGTCGCGGACGATCAGGAACTGGATCTTCCCCGACGACCGCCGGTTGTAGAGCCAGCCGGCCAGCACGGCTTCTCCCCCGGCCCGCGAGGCGAGGCGCGCGATCGCCGTGCTCCGCTCGGGAGCGATTCTGGGCTTCTTCATCGAGCCGGGCATTATACCTGTTGTGTTAAGGTGCACCGCGATGCGGCTCACCTGGCAGAACCAGCTGGCCGAAAGCGCATACGACGAATTCCTCGCTCTGGTCCGGAGGCGCCGGGCCGATCCCGCGATCCTGGACCTCTCCGCCGGCTACGACCTCGTGACGCGGATTTCCGCGAAGGGCTTTCCGGTGCGTACGCTCGACACGCGCAAGGAGATCCTGGAGCCCGCCCGAGGGAACCGGCCTCTGGCGATCGATCAGCCGTCCTCGACTTTCGACGGGATCTTCTGCCTCGGGACGTTCGGCTTCGTGACACGCGCGGCGGCTCCGCTCCTGTCGGCCGAGATCCGCCGGCTGCTCGCCCCCGGCGGCCTCGCGTTCGTTTCGTTCGCTCCGGTGTGGGTGCACGACCCCGACGACACGCGCTCGGTCCGGAGCTTCTTCGACCGCGAAGGGAACCTCTACCGCCGCGACCACGGCGAGTTCTCGACGTCGGTCGTCTACCAGAACCGGGAGATCGAGGCGCTCTTCAAGGACCTCAAGATCGTCGCGCTCGTGACGCAGACCAACGGCGCGCGGCGGCTGACGGCCATGCGGGAGGCGTGACGTTGATCCGAAACGCCGCCTCGGATGCAATCCGCATAATCCGCCGGCTCTGGAACCAGGCCGACCCGAAAACACCGGGAGAAGATTACAAAACGATCTGGAACCGTGCCGCGACCAGGAACGCGGTGGACGCGATCTTCACGGGGGCAACCGACGAGATCTTCGAGAGGTCCGGGGAAGCGGACGCCGGACGACTCCGGCCGCTGGTCGGCCCGACGGCACGCGTGCTCAACATCGGTTGCGGGATCGGACGCGTCGAACGTTACCTCGCCCCTTTCGTCGGCGAGCTCTGGGGCGTCGATATCAGCGGCGAGATGATCGCCCGCGCACGGCGGCGCCTCGCCGGGATTCCGAACGTGCACCTGCGCGAGGTCGCCGTCGGGGAGTTCCTCTCCGCCTTCGAAACCGGGACCTTCGATCTCGTCTTTTCGTTCCTCGTCCTCCAGCACATGGAGCGCGAGGACGCGTTTCGGTATCTCGAGGATGCCGCGAGAATCCTGCGTTCGGGGGGCGCGCTGTCGGTTCAGTTTCCGAATCTCCTTTCGCCGGAGTACACGGCGGCGTTCGTGGAGGGGGCTCGCGTCGGCTCGCGCAGCTCCGGGAGAGTCCGCGCGTACACCGAAGCGGAGGTCCGACACTTCCTCGAGCTCGCCGGATTTCGTGTCGAATCCATCACGGTGTCCGCCGGAGCGCGCGGTAACGCCGAAATCTACGCGACGGCCCGGCGGTGAGATCCGGTCCGGCCTCGGCGCTCCTCCGGCGACTCGGCTTCCTCGGAGGCTATCGCGCGGTCTGGAACTACCACGCCCGCCAGAAC
>DATFVB010000129.1 GCA_035260525.1 Thermoanaerobaculia bacterium | reverse complement strand
CGCCGGCTGCGCGAGCTTCCTTCACGCCGCGGCCGCCATCTTCACGAGGATCGCCCCGCAGAGGACCGGCGCCGCGAAGAGGAGCGAATCCACGCGGTCGTAGAAGCCGCCGTGGCCCGGAAGGAAGGTCCCCGAATCCTTCACGCCGGCGCCGCGCTTGAACATCGACTCGACGAGATCGCCGATCTGGCCCGCCGTCGAGGCGAGGCCGCCGATGATCGCCGCCTCCGGCAGGCGGAATTCGGGGACGAAGAGCGCGGCGGCGCCGACCGCGACGAGGATCGAACCGGCGAATCCGCCGATCGACCCCTCGATGGTCTTCTTCGGGGAGACCTCCGGGGCGAGCCTGTGCCGCCCGAAGTTCTTCCCGACGTAGTAGGCGAACGAATCGCACCCCCAGATCGTGACGAGGAGGAAGAGGATGAGCCTCGGCCCGAAGCGCCCCGACGCGCCGGCAAGGTTCGCGCGGTCGAGCCAGATCAGGGCGCAGCACGGAAAGACGACGAGAGGGAGGCCGAGCGTCGTCACCGCCGTTGCCGAGAGCGCCTGCGCCATGGGTATTCCGGAGAGCATCAGCGCCGTGGCGAAGATCGCCGCGGAAACGAAGACGCCTCCGGCGACCATCAGCCCCGACGGAGAGGGCGCGGGAACGACCGCCGCGGCGAGGATCGCCGCCGCGATCGCGAGCGCGATCCACTTCGGCACGGGGATCCCCGACCGCTCCGCGAGCCGATAGAACTCGGCCAGGGTGGCGAGCGCGAGCACGGCGACGAGCGCGCCGAAGGCCCGTGGAGGCGCGAACCAGAGGATCGCCAGGACGGCAGGAATGGCGACCGCCGCCGAAAGCTCGCGCTGGAAACGCATCAGGCCGAGACCGGCCCGTGGTTCTCGAGCACGCCGCCGTAGCGCCGCTCGCGCTTCTGGAAATCGAGGATCGCCTCGTAGAGGTCCTTCTTCCGGAAGTCGGGCCAGAAGGTCGGCGTCACCCAGATCTCGGCGTAGGCGATCTGCCAGAGGAGGAAGTTCGAGACGCGCATCTCCCCCGACGTACGGATCAGCAGGTCGGGATCGGGGATCCCCGCCGTTCCGAGCCGGGAGCCGAGCGTCTCCTCGTCGATCTGCTCGGGCGTGAGCCTCCCGGCCGCGACGTCCTGGGCGAGCGAGCGGCACGCGTCGACGATCTCGGTCCGCCCGCCGTAGTTCAGAGCGATGTTGAACGTCATGCCGCGGCACGTCGAGGTCGCCGCGAGCCCGCGGATCAGCTCCTTCTGGACCGACGGGTCGAGCTCGTTCATCCGGCCGACGACGCGGAAGCGGATGTCGTTCTCGACCAGCGCGGCGAGCTCCCTTCGCAGGTATTCCTTGAGCAGCGTCATCAGCGTCACGACCTCGAAGCGCGGGCGCTTCCAGTTCTCGACCGAGAAGGCGTAGAGGGTCAGGGCGTCGATTTCGAGGCGCGCGCACGTCTCGACCACCTCGCGAACGGAGGCGATCCCCGCGCGGTGCCCCTCCACCCGGGGTTTCCCCCGCTGTTTCGCCCATCGGCCGTTGCCGTCCATGATGATCGCGATGTGCCGCGGGAGACGCTTGGCGTCGATCCCGGACAGCAGCGACTCCTCGACGGAGCCGGGCGAAGCGAGGAGATTCCGGTCTTTCACACCGCTATCGTACAGCGGGTCCGGCGGCGCCTGGCGGGGCGCCCGGGTCGCCCGGATAGAACACTTTTTCGAGAGTCAATCCCCTCGGTTTCGCCTTCGCCGGGACGAGCGATTTGGAATTTTCCGCGAAGATCGCGTCGATCCGGTCCGCGGGGATTCGCCCCCTCGCGACGTCGGCCAGCGTCCCCGCGATCGCGCGCGCCATGCCGCGCAGGAAGCCGTTCGCCGTCATCCGGATCTCGATCCGCGGCCCGGATTCGGCGACTTCGCAGGAGAAGAGGTTTCGGAGGGTCGTTTCCGTCTCCGTCCCGGCCGTCGAGAAGGGAAAGAAGTCGCGCATCCCCGCCACCCTCCCGGCGGCCTCCGCCATTCGAGCGGCGTCGGCGCGCGGGGAGAGAGGCGCCCAGAAAAGGGCGTCGCGCGGCGCAATCACGCGTTCGCGGGAGAACCGGTAGACGTAGCGCTTGGCGACGGCGGCGGAGCGGGCGTGGAAGTCCGCCGCCGATTCCGCAATCGCGAGAATGCGCGCGTCCCACGGCAGCCGCACGTTGACCGCCGCGAGCAGGCCGTCGACGGGAAACGGGGAGGCGTCGAAATGAGCGACCTGGGCGTCCGCGTGAACGCCGGCGTCCGTCCGGCCGGACGCGTGCAGCCGGACCGGCGAACCGAGGACGCGCCGGAAGGCTCCTTCGAGCACCGCCTGCACCGTCCGCGCGGCGTTCTCCTGGATCTGCCACCCGTGGAAGAACGTCCCGACGTAGGCGATCGTGGCTCGGTAGCGCGTCAAGCGGCCGCTTTCGGGACGGCGGCGGGGCGCCGGCGGCGACGCGAATCGACGACGAGCAGCCACGCGAACGGCGCGTATTCGAGTGCGAGAACGAGCCCGGGGGAAAAAGGCGGCACCGGATGGAGCAGCGCGTAGGCGAGCGGCGCCGCCGCGGCGAGATAGAGGAAAGCCGCCTGGC
>DATFVB010000128.1 GCA_035260525.1 Thermoanaerobaculia bacterium | reverse complement strand
CTCAGACACTCCCTCCGCTCAGATATTGCACTTGGCTGTCAATCCGCCATAGCCCTCCAGAGCGACGTCGGGGCGGGCTCGCGCCTCGCCGCGCCTCGACGTTTTCTCAAATTGCCAACGGTTTCTCCGATTCATTGGGTTCGAGTTGGCTTCGAGACGTCGTTCCGCAACTCGGTTGTGGTGACGCCGAGGCGTGGCCAGACGTGCTGGAAGACGGGCCCGGCGGGTCGGCCGGCGGCTAAGGCGTACGGAGAACGTACGTCGTGCCGGCGGCCGGCCCGACGGACCCGTATAACGGCGCGTATGGTCCGCGCTTGCCCTACTCGGCGGGGACGTAGATGGAGTCGCCCGTAATCGCGTCGACCACCGCAGCGAACGGTATGACCTTGCCCGTTCCCGAATCGATCGTGAACTCGATGTAGCCGTTCGGGACGGCGGCCGCGCCGACGAGCTCGGCGGCGCTCGTCATCTCGAACGTGTTCGCGCCGAGCGCGTACGCTTTGGTGCCGAGCGGAATCCCGTCCTCGTCGAAGAACGTCGCCCGGACGGTCGCCGATTTTCCGGCAACCTCCGTGAACCCGAAGTTCGTGCGGAAACGCGCGTCCTGCTCGAGGTGGATCGACACGGCGCGCCCGCCGGCCGCGAGCGCCGCATTCGCCGTCGTGCCGTTCACGAAGAACCCGTAGCTTCCGACCCCGCCCGCGTTCGGCGTCGACGTGTGGATCGAGGCGGCGAGCCGCGCCGGCGATTCGGGGTGGACGCGGATCCCCGCGATCCCCTCACCGTCGAACCCGAAGAGAGTCCTGAGGACGTCCGGGTAGGCGACGGTCTGCCCGGCCGCGATCGTGACCGGCGACGGCGGCGCGGGCGGGGCGAACCCCGGAGACGGGATGAGCTTGAAGTCGACCGTCCGCGGCCCGTCGGAGGCGTTCGTGACCGAGAGGTCGGACGTGAAGAACGTGCCGCCGCCGCCGTGGATGCGGCCGCCGCCGGCGAGGAGCACGTCGTCGCCGCTCTCCGGGACGGAACCGCCGATCGAGAGCAGCGTGTCGCCGGACCCTTCGTCGACCGTCGCCGCGTACGGCACCACCCGCCCGCCCGAGATCACGGTGAAGTCGACGCGCACCGGAGCGGCGCGGAAGAAGCCTCCCGCCGCGGGATCGCGCTGGACGTTCGAATCGGCGGGCACGGTTTCGGTGTAGGCGCCGAGCGGCCCGCCGTTCTCGTCGAAGCCCTCGACGCGCACGGAGGCCGTTCTGCCGGACACCTCGGTCAGGCCGACGTTCGTGTGGAACCCGGCGCCGGTCGGAATCCCGTTGGCGACTGCCACGGCCTCGGCGGGACCGGTTCCCTCGGACGGCAGGACGGATCCCGCGAACGTCCCGAACGTTCCTCCCGCGGCGTCGGCGGTGTATGCGCGCGAGGACGCGAGGAACGGATGACCGTCGGAAACGAGGACGAGGCTTCCGGCGCCGCTGTCGAGATGGAAGTCGTTCGTGACGAGATCGTCGAGCGCGAGCGACTGCCTCGGCAGGATTTCGTGCGCGACGTGGAGCGCGTTCGACCCCGGCTGCCCTTCGGGCACGAGGAACGCGTCGACGGTCAGGATGTGGGCGGCGTCGGGATTGACGAGCCGGCCGTCGCTCCGAAACGGGAACTGGAGTCCCTGGATGTGGGCGACGAGGGGGATCGACCGGCGGAAGAGCGAATCGGAGGCCTCGGGCACCGGCTCGCTCGTCACGCCGGTCCCGAATCGCGTCAGGATCGTGTTGCTGACGTTTCCGGCCGCATCCGTCACCGACACGGCCACGCTCTCGCAGCTGCCGCAGCCGAGCGTGGTCGTGAAGGTCGGGAGCTGCAGGTCGAGCGCGAGATCGGGGGAGCTCGTGTTGACGCCGAGGGTGGCGAACGTGGCGGAGACGCTCCCGAGCAGCGCGCCCGAGGCGTCGTAGAAGTCGAGGCTGATCGACGCGAGGTCGGCGTCGGGATCGTGGGCGACGAGGTTGATGTCGAGCTGGTTCTGCGCCGCCGAGAACGACGACGTCGCCGAGTCGAGCGCGGGCGCCGTTCCCGCCGGGTACGCGATGCGGATCCAGTACGGGATGGAGAGCGAGCCGTCGATCGAGGCGCCGTCGTCGGAGACGAGGATCGCTCCCTCCGAGTCGTTCTGCCCGGACCGGAGGCCGTTGCCGAGCGCCAGCGAGAGCGTGAACTTCCCCGTGGCGCCGGGCGCGAGCGTCATCGTCGCGGGAGAGATGGAGGGGACGACGGCGAGGTCGGAGAGCGCGGGCGAGAGCGCCGCGGCCAGCGTGTAGGTGACCGGCGCGTCCGTCTTGTTCTCGAGCGTGAAGACCCGGTCGAGGGCGTGGGGCCCGGGCAGCGTGTTGAACGCGACCCGCCGGTACGAATAGCTCGCCGGCAGCACGATCGAGCCGACGCGCGAGGCGGCCCCGAGGTCGATCTCTCCCGAGCCGCGCTGGAGCACGGAAAGCTCCCCGATCTGGAGCGGGTCGCCCGCCGCCGCCGGCCGCGCCGCCGTTTCCATGAGCGCGGCCTTGATCTCGGCCGGCGTCCAGTCGGGATGCTTCTGCTTGACGAGGGCCGCGCTTCCCGCCGCCCGCGGCGCGGAGAACGAGGTCCCCTGCCCGAAGGCGAATCCGGACGGGTCGTAGAAGGCCGAGGGGTCCGTCTCGTCGTCGCCGAACCGGCCGTCCCCGAGCGCCGAGTCGTCCTGGACCGCGCCGTAGCTTCCCGTTCCGACGGTCGTCAGGTCCGGTTTGATCTGGAGGTCGAGCGTGGGGCCGAGGGAGGAAAAGCTCGCGAGCTCGTGCGCCGGCGTCGAAAAGACCGCGGGGGGAGTGCTCGCGGGAGCGGGGCCGAAAGTTCCCTGCGCGGAGGGCGGGTTTCCCGCGTTCGCGTCGAGGTACGCCTTCAGGCTCAGGCCGTCGCTCCGGCCGATGAAGATCCCCGGGATCGTCGTCTGCCCCGTGGCCGCGACGAGGACCTGGTCCCCGCCGTCGGACCCGTCGGCCTTGTTGTAGATCACGACGCCGATCGCCCCCGCGGTCTGCGCGTTCTGCACCTTCGTCTCGAACGTGCAGGTGCCGCGCTGGACGAGCACGACCTGACCGGAGAGGGGAACGCCCGCTCCCGCGAGCGCCGTGCACGCGGTGCCGTCTCCCGTCCCGTCGAGCCCGTCCCAGTCCGCGAAGGGCGCGGAGAACGGCGTCGAGGGAAAGTCCGGGGGGATCGTGTTGCCGTTGGCGTCGGTATGCTCGGCCCGCGCGCCGACGATGTTCGTCAGGTCGGCCGGAGGGACCGTGTGGCCGGAAGTCATCGCCACGCGCGCGAGCTCGGAAGCGGTGATTCCCGAGTGCGCGTTCGTCGAGGCGCCGACGGAGATCACCTCGGGCACGTCGGCCGTCGAGCTGATCGAGTCCGGGTTCGCGTTTCCGCTCGCGTCCTGGCCGGCGTTGCCGGCCGACACCGTGATCACGACCCCCGCGGCGATCGCGTTCTGGATCGCCTCGTTCTCCGCGGCGGC
This sequence comes from Thermoanaerobaculia bacterium, assembly GCA_035260525.1. Taxonomy (NCBI): domain Bacteria; kingdom Pseudomonadati; phylum Acidobacteriota; class Thermoanaerobaculia; species Thermoanaerobaculia bacterium. The sequence continues at coordinate 2,815 of DATFVB010000128.1, read as the reverse complement.
GCTGTAGAGGAACGGTTCGTTGCCGTTGCCGTCCGAGAGGCCGAAGCTCATGTTCAGCACGTCCATCCCGTCGGCCGCCGCGGCCTCGATCGCCGCGATGATGTTGTCGCTGTACGCGCCCGGGGAGAACACCTTGTAGTCGCCGAGGTACGCCTTCGGCGCGACCCCCGAGATCGTCACCGGCCGGCGCCCGCTTCCGGAGAGCGTCACCTTCGCGCCGGCGGCCACGCTCGCCGTGTGGGAGCCGTGGCCGGAGAGGTCCTGCGCGGTCTTTTGAGAGGGCGACAGGTTGGGGTCGGCGGAGTCGACGATCCCCTGGAAATATTTCGCGACGATCACCTTCGTGTTGGCGAGACCGTGGCCGTCGTTCTCCTTCGGGAACCCGTCCGGCATGGGCAGGGTCGGGTCGGAGAACATCGGGTTCGAGAAGTCGATGCCGGTGTCGAGATCGGCGATCTTGACGCCCTTTCCGGCTTCCGCGTCTCCTCCGAGAGCGGTCCAGAACGCGGGCGCTCCCATGAGCGGGTTCGAGGCGTCGAGGTGCAGCGCGTATTTCCGGACCGGGAAGACGGAGCGCACGCGCGGGTCGCGCTGGAGCACCGGCAGCGCCCCGGAAGGGACGAGGACCGCCATGCCGTTCAAGACGCGGACGTAGCGGGCGCCCGTCGAAAAGCCGCCGATTCGGGCGCGCATGTCGCTCGCGAACTGGTCCTGCCGCGACCGGATCGCCTCGATCTTCGCGTCGAGGTCCGCCGACGGCGCACCCGGGCGGGCCGCGGCGCGGTCCCCGCGGGCCGCGACCGGCGCCTCGCGAAAGACCACGACGTACGCCTCGCGTCCGTCGGGCGCGACCGCCGTGGTCATCGAAGCGGCCGGCAGGACCGCGCGAACCGGGCCGCCGGCGGCGGCCGCCCGCAGCGCCGTTGCCGCGAGGGCGACGAGGAGGATCCGGGGAAGGGTTCGAAGGCTCACGGGCGGCTCCTTGGCGTTCGGACGACGATCTCGGGGGTCGCGCGGGAAAACGCTCCCGCGCGGCCGGAAATTCCTGCCGATGCTATCCTCGAAATCGGTGATCGCCGTCCTCGCCGACTCCCATCTGGGGCCGTCTCCGGCCGACGTGGACCCGTTTCTCCGCGCGCTCTCGCAGATGCGGCGGCGGGGCGCGACGGCGCTCTACCTCCTGGGCGACGTCTTCCACTACCTGATCGCGGACCGGAAGTTCGCCACTCCCGGGCTCGACCGCTTCCTGGAGGGGGTGCGCGAGTTCCGGGCTTCGGGGGGCCGGGTCGTCTATGTCGAGGGAAACCGCGACTTCTTCCTCCGGAACTCGTATCTCGAGCCCGAATTCGACGCGGTCGCGGATCGCGCCGTCTTCCGCGCGGGACGGGCGTCCTTCTACCTGACGCACGGCGACACGATCAACGCCCGCGACTGGCCCTACCGGTTCTGGCGCTTCCTCTCGAAGAACCGGCTGTCGTGGGCCGCGATGAAGCTCGTTCCGCGATCGGCGGCGAACCGCTTCGTCGCCTCGATGGAGCGCCGCCTCCGCGACACGAACTTCAAGCACAAGTCTCGGCTGCCGGTCGAGATGATCGAGCGTTTCGCGCGGCGCCGCCGCCGGGAAGGGTACGACGTCGTGCTGCTCGGCCACTTCCACGAGGCATGGCGCGGGGAATGGGATGACGCCGCTGCGGAGATCGTGCCGCCGTTTCTCGAGGAGAAGAGCTGGATCGAGGTGGACGAGGAGGGGCGCACCGCGCGCGTCGCGCTCGCGTGATCGTCGCCGCGGTCCCCGCGCGGGGTCCCTTTCGGGGAGCCGTCGCGGTTCCTCCGTCGAAGAGCTTCACGAACCGCGCGCTCATCCTCGCGGCCGTCGCGACGCGTCCGGTCGAGATCCGCCGGCCGCTCGACTGCGACGACGCCGAATCGCTGATCGCGGCGCTCTCCGCCGCCGGCGTCCGTATCCGCCGCGAGCGGGATGTTCTCCTCGTCGCACCGGGCGCACCCCCTTCCGGGGAAGCGATCCTCGATGCGCGGGAGTCCGGGACCGCCTGCCGCTTCCTCGCGGCGTTCGCGGCCGCGACGCCCGGGCTGCGCGCGCGCCTGGGCGGCTCGCCGCGTCTGTGCGAGCGGCCGATCGGCGGGCTCGTCGACGCCCTCCGGATGCTCGGCGCGGAGATCGCCTATGCCGGAACGGAGGGATTCCCGCCGCTCGCGATCCTCGGCAAGGAGCTCGCCGGCGGGTCCGTCGAGGTGGCGGCGTCGGAATCGAGCCAGTACGCGTCGGCCCTCCTGCTCGCCGCGCCCCGCTTCCGCGCCGGGCTCGACCTCGCGCTCACCGGCCCCGCCGTGTCGCGCGCGTACCTCGACACCACCCGCGAGGCGATGGCGGCGGCGGGCATCGAGACCGTTTTCGCGGAGGGACGATTCCGGGTGGCGGCCGGCGCGGCGGTGCGCGCGGACTCCCTCGACGTGCCCGGCGACTGGTCGTCGGGCGCTTCTCTGGCGGCCGCCGTCGCGGTCGCCGGCGGATCCCTGCGGCTCGAGCATCTTCCCTGGCCGTCGACGCAGGCGGACGCGCGGGCCGTCGCCGTGCTGCAGGCGATGGGTCTCGCCGTCGACGCGGACGGCGGGTCGGTGACCGTCTCGGGGAAGGCCGATCGGCCCGTGGAGGTCGATGCCGCCGATTTCCCGGACGCGGTGCCGGTGCTCGCGGCCGTCGCGGGGAGGGTGGAAGGGAAGAGCGGGTTCCGGGGCGTCGAGCATCTCCGCCTGAAGGAGAGCGACCGGATCGCGGCGATGGAGGACCTCCTCG
>DATFVB010000127.1 GCA_035260525.1 Thermoanaerobaculia bacterium | reverse complement strand
AGACCGTGTCGTGTCCCTGGTCCTGCAGCTCGTACGCCTTGAGCTTGTTGAAGAGGCCGATCCCCCTTCCCTCCTGGAGGAGGTAGAGCAGGACCCCGCGCCCTTCGGCCGTGATCTTCTCCATCGCGAGCTTCAACTGCTCGCCGCAATCGCAGCGCGAAGAGCCGAAGACGTCGCCCGTCAGGCACTGCGAGTGCACCCGCACGAGCACCGGCTCGTCCTCGCGGATCTCCCCGGCCACGAGCGCCACGTGCTCCTCGTGCGTCACGTCGCTGCGATAGGCCACGACCCGGAAGTCGCCGTACGCGGTCGGGAGCGAGGGAGCGGCGATCCGGCGCACGAGCCGTTCCGTCTGCATCCGGTACCGGATGAGATCCGCGACCGTGATCAGCGTCAGGCCGTGCCGCGCGATGAACTTCCGGAGGTCCGGCAGCCGCGCCATCGTGCCGTCGTCGTTCATGATCTCGCAGATGGCCGCCGCCGGGGTCATTCCCGCGATGCGGGCGAGGTCGACCGACGCCTCCGTCTGGCCGGCGCGCTTCAGGACCCCGCCGGGCGCCGCGCGCAGCGGAAACATGTGTCCGGGGCGGAGCAGGTCGGAGGGCTTCGTCGCCGGGTCGATCGCGACGCGGACCGTTGCGGCCCGGTCGGCGGCCGAGATCCCGGTCGTGACCCGGCCGCGCGCCTCGATCGAGACGGTGAACGCGGTCCCGAACGGGGACGTGTTGTCCTCGACCATCGGCGGCAGTCCGATCTCGTCGCAGCGCTCCGACGTGAGAGACAGGCAGATCAGCCCCCGTCCCTCCCGCGCCATGAAGTTGATGGCGTCGGGCGTCACGCGCTCGGCGGCGATCGCGAGGTCGCCTTCGTTCTCCCGGTCCTCGTCGTCGACGATGACGACGAACTTCCCCTGCCGGAAATCCTCGATCGCCTTCTCGATGTCTTCGAACTCGTTCGCCCCGCGCTTCCCGGTCACGTCGCTTCCTTTTCCTGCTTTTCGACCGCCTTCGGCGCGAACGGCCGGTCGGAGAGCACCTGGCGCTTGCCGATCTCCCGGATCAGGGTCTTCGTGTAGATCTCGAACTGGTGCGCCGCCGAGAGGAACGTCTTCGTGGAGCAATCGCGTGCGAAACCGTTCGCGAACCGGTCGAACACGGACCAGTCCTTGAACATGAGATACCGCATCCCGCCGCGACGGAACGCCGCGAGGTCGTCGGCGAACGCGTCGAGCCGCTTCTTGTCGGGCGACTCCTGGAACCGCCGGCAGGACACGACGAGTCCCCAGAGCTCCTCGCGCAGCCGCAGGGACTGCTGCCGCCGCGTGACGTGCTCCGGGAAGATCCGGCGCGCGTCGACCGGCCCCGAGTACGCCTCGGCGAGCGCGAGGATGTTCTGCTGGAAGAGATCGCGGAGGATGCCGCAGGCGTTCTCCATCCGTTCCTGCGCCGTGCGCGATTCCTTCAGGTGCGCGACGTCCACGAGCTCCCCTTCGAGCACCTTCCGGAGCTCCATCTCGGTCGAGAAGAGGAGGCGGTCGAGCACGTCGGAACGCCCCGATTCCTCGGGCTCCTCCGCGATGAGCCGGGTCCGGATGTACTCCGAGAGCGACTGCGCGAGAGACCAGATCCGCGAGAAGAGGACGAGGGTCCGCCGCCGCGACGCCGTCCGCGCCATCGTCGCGGTCGCCACGTCGGCGTAATGCAGCGCCTTGAACAGCCCGATGAACAGCGTGCCGAGCTCCCGCCGGGCGCGGCGATCGGCGACGCGGTCCATGATCCGCGCGAGCGCCCGCTTGTCCGCGCTGTTGAACAGCGGGAGCAGGTCCTCGCGGAAGAAGACCCCGAGGTTCGGGTCGTCCCGCAGGTTCCGCAGGAGCGCCCGCCCCGCCGAGACATAGGTCGCGTGCCCGATGTACGGAGAGCGCGCCAGCTCGTCGAAGATGCGGACGAAGTCCTCGATCTTCTCGACGGCCTCCGCGATCTCCACCTCCGCGCGCGCGAGCCGGAGCTCCCGGCGCGAGGCGTCGATGGAACCGGGTGATATCTGGCGCTCGAGGTACTGGATGAACGAGGCGAAGTCCTCTTTCCCCTCGCCGAGGAGCTTCTGCGTGACCCGCCCGACATAGATCAGCGTGTCGCGGGCGATCGCGACCTCGTCGACGTAATTGCGGATCGCGATCCGTCCCCGTTCCTCCGGAGAGAGGGGCAGGTTCTCGACCTGGAGGAACGCTTCGATCCCCTTGAGCCACGTCTCGAGCTCGAAGAGGTAGTCGTATCTCACCTTCTTCGAGAAGATCTCCGGATGCTCGAAAAGGGCGACGCGCGAGGACATTAGCTCTATTTTACTCTAAAAATAGGGGTTCTCCGCCGGCGGCCTGCGGCGCTCGAACGTCGGTTCGGCCTGCCGGATCCGCCGGGCCGCGGAAAAGAGGGCTTCCTGAATCCTTTCCCGGCCCACGAAACTGGATCCGCGCGGCGGGAGCATTCGCGATCCGAGCCGCGCGAGCGTCGCGAATGCGACGGTCTTCGGGCTCTCATTGGTCCCGTCGGGCGCCGAAGCGGTCGAGGGCAGGAGCCCGAGCCGCGAGAGGCCGACGCGCGGAGAGCGTTCCGTGAAGTAACCGAACGGAACGCCCGCGCGGCGGGAGCATTCGCGATCCGAGCCGCGCGAGCGTCGCGAAGGCGACGGTCTAGAACGCGTAGCCGATGGAGAGGAAAAGCTTGTAGGTCGGCTCCTTCTGGACGACCGTGCGGTGGTCGATCGGATCCGTGTTCCCCGTCGCCCGGTCGAAGAGCAGAAGGGGCGCGTCGATCGTTCTCGGATGGAGGACCCGCCCGAATTCGAACCGCAGCGGCCCGACGGGCGTGAGATACCGGACGCCGAATCCGACCGTCTGCCGCAGACCGCGGTCTCCCTCGATGCCGAGGTGGAAGCTTCCGTCGCCCCAGACCTGAGTCGCGTCGTAGAAGAGCTGGCCTCCGAAGTTGCCGGCGATCGGGAACCGCCATTCGACGTTGAAGCCGGCGATCGACGATCCTCCGACGACGCGCGGGCCGAAGTCGCAGTTGAAGTTGGCTCCCCCCTCGGGGTCGATCCCGCGGCAGGTGCCCCGTCCCTCGTCGCCCGCCTTTACCGGCACCTCGATGACGGAATAGTCGACGGTCTCGTCCGAAATCCCCTCGACCGCGTACCCGAAGCCGCGATTGGACGTCCGCCCCCCGGCAAAGAACCGCTCGGCGATCGGGATGCACGAGGCGGAGGACGTCGAAACTCCGCCGATGACGCACCCCCCGCCGACCCACCCCTTTCCCGCCCGCACCGACCCGGCGAGGACGCCCCCGAGAAGCGGAACGTAGCCCGAGAGCTGCGCGTACGCCTTCACGTACCGGGCATCGGCGGCCAGGAGATTCGAGGGGAACGCCTTCTTCGCGAAGGCGCTGAAGAAGAGGCCGCGATGCGGGTCGATGATCTCGTCGCGGGTGTCGTAGAGGAGCGTCGCGCCCACGGTCTGCTCCGCGATGTCGCGGTCGAAGGGCTGGATCGTCTGAAGCTCGAGCCGGTCGGTGTTGCCCGTCGAGATCCGCTGGAATTCGTACCGGAGTCCGACGCGGACGCGCCCCGTGAGCTGCCGGGTCGCCTCGATGAACGCGCCCTGCCGCCGGATGTCGATCTTCTGGATCGGCTCGCGCGCGTAGAAGATCGAGGCGACGAGGGGCACCTCGGCGCCGAAGAAGAACGGGTCGCGGTAGTTCAGGAACACGCGCCCCCGATTCGTCTCCGGCGCGTAACGCGATTCGAGGGAGATCGACCGCAACGAGCCGAAGAGGTTGTTGTAGCCGATGCCGAAGAGGACGTACGGGCTCTGCTCCCCCGTCTCGGCTTCGTACTGGTACCCGGCGCCGTAGAGGAGGGAGAGGGGCCTGCCGGGGACCACGTCGATCAGCACGTTGCGCTCCGGCGTCGAGGGATCGGGCAGCGCGCGGCGGGCGTCGACCTTCTGGAAGACCCCCGTCCGCGAGATGTCGCGCTGCGCGTCGAGGAGCTTCGTCTCGGAGAAGGGTTCTCCCTCCTCCCACGACACCGGCAGCAGGATGCGAGACGTGAGCGTCCGCGCGTTGCCGCGCACGATCGTCTTGCCGAAGAACTCCCGCGGACCCTCGCGCACGAGCTGCGTCACGTCGGCGAGGCTCCGGTCGGGGGTCAGCGCGACGCGGGTCTCGACGCCCGCCGACGTCCAGCCGCGATCCCGGTACCACGCGAGGATCTCCGCCCGGTCGTCGGCCGCCTTCTGCGCGCTGTAGGCGCCGCCGGGACGAAGCGTGAGTTTCCGGCGAAGCGCGGTCCGGTCGCCGAAGGTGACGCCGTCGAGGTCGCTCGATCGCACCTCGGTCCGGGGCCCTTCGGCCACGGCGAGCGTGACCACCATCGCGCCCGCTTTCGGCCCGGGCGCGATCCGGGGAGGGACGGTCGCCGCTTCCGTATACCCGTGCACCCGGTAGAAGCCCTCGATCGCCGTTCGATCGTCGGCGAGGACCGCGTCGACCAGGCGCCCGCGATGGAGGAGCGAGCGCGGGCGCGTGAGGAGGAGCGCCCGGATGCGGGATTCCGGGAACCCGTGCACGCCCTCGAGCACGATCGACGAGACGTACTCCTTCGGCCCGCGCTGCACGGTCAGCGTGACGGTGATCGGAGTCCCCTTGTCGTCGATCGTGTAGTCGACCTTCGCCTCGTGATACCCGGCCTCCTGGTAACGGCGCCGGAGCGTGGCGACGTACCGGATGAGGAGGTCCTCCTGGAAGACCTGGTTCTTCAGGAGGTTGGCGAAATCGCGCCGGACCTTTTTCTCCTCGACCCCGACGGTCTCGAACACGATCGGGGGTCCGATCTCCACCCGGAAAACGGGAGCGGCCGTGTCGCCGTGCGTCTCGACGCCGATCAGGCGGACCTCCGCCTTCAGGCGACCCTCCGCGACCAGGAAATCCTGGATGGCCTCGGCCGCCTTCCGGGCCCGTTCTTCCCGGTACCGGTCGCCGCTCTTGAGCTTCGAGACAGCGATCAGTTTCGCCGGCGAAAAGGGCGACGGATCGCCGTCGAAGATCGGAGCGACGAGCCGCGTCGGCCGGCCGGGCGCGATCCGGTAGATCACGCGGGCCTCGAACCGCGCGCGGTCGAACTCCGTGCCGGCCGTGACCGCCGCCTGCGAGAACCCCTCCGTCGCCAGGAACCGCTCGATGCGTCCGATCCCTTCCCGGATCTCCGGCTCCTGGTACGGGCCTCCCACGGCGAAGCCGAGGGCGCGGCGGAGCGCGTCGGCGGAGACGGGACGGTTCTCGAAGCGGATCGAGCCGACGCGGTAGGCCCGGAACAGGTGCACGGTCACCGCGACCCGGTCGGGGGGGACCGGCTCGCCGTCGACCTCGACGTTGGCGAACCGCTCGGTCGCGTAGAGATTCTGGACCGAGCGGCGCACCGCGTCCTCGTCGAGCGGGCGCCCCGCGCGCAGCTCCACGAGCCGCACGATTTCCGCGCCGTCGACCGGCCCGTCGGCGTCCCACGCGACCGACGCGATCGTCCGTCCCTCGAGCCGCGGCTCGGCGCCGGCCGCGGCGAGCGGAAGGAGCATGACGGCGACCGCCGAGACCGTCCGGAGCGTCCTCAAAACCGCTTCCGAAACTTCACGCCGATCGAATAGACGTTGTTCTCGTCCTTGCTCGCCTGCAGCACCTTGTTCGCGTCGATCTGGTATTCCACGAGGACGACCGACTGCGCGTTGGTCTCGGCGGAGTACGAGTACGTCACCGACAGGTCCTTCGAGAGATTCTTCCCGATCGTGATCACGGCGCCGCCGGAGGAGCCGGGCGCCGACTGGAGCACGGGGTCGACCTGGAAGCGGTCGAGCCGGAAGAGCTGCTGGACGCGCGAGGTGACCGGCCGGAACGCCAGGCCGGCGAGGCTGCCGACGACCGACGAAGCGGTCGTGCTCTCTCCGCCGCGCGCGCCGGCGCTCTCGGGCGCGGCCCCGGTCAGGAGAAGGTTCGCGATCTGCTCGTTCGTCAGCGGCGGATCGGAGGAGAGGTTGAACTGCACGCGCGATCGTCCGCCGAGCGTCCCCACCGCCTGCGCGTTGATCGCGTATCCCTTGACCTCCGCGGTCGCCGTGACGTCGATGATCGGCTCGGTCCGCGTCGGATTCCCGAACGAGATCGTCCCGGAGACGATCTCGTACTTGACGTCCTGGAGCGTGATCTTCCCCCCCTCGTCGATCGATATCTGGCCGAGGAGAACCGGGTCGGCGAGCGTGCCGCGCGCGAGGAGGTCGACCGAGGCGGTCAGGCGCGCGAGGTTGTTGCGCACCTCGAGCGCGGCCGACGAGACGACATGGACGTCCAGGGCGACGCGGTCCTGCCACGTCTCGCGCGCCCCCTCGTACGCGATCTCGCGGTTCTTTCCGAAGAGGCTCGCGAGCGTCGGCGCGAAGTCCTTCGTGTAGGTCCCCGAGAGGAGCGTGACCTCTCCCCGCACGGTCGCGTCTTCCGGCGTGCCCGCCGCGGTCAGGTCCGCGTTCGCCTGAAGGCTCAGGTCCTCGAACGAGCGGAACGTCACGTTCTGGGCCTGCGCGACGAGGCGGAAGGACTTGAGGGCGTAGCCGTCGAGCTGCGCGTCCCCGGTCACGAAGAGGTCGCCGCCGCCCATCCGCGCCCGGAGGGCGTCGATCGAGACCCGGGTGCCCGCGAACGCCACCTCGGCTGCGATCGCGTCGAGGACGTAGGGCGAGTCCGGTGACTTGAAACGTCCGTCGGCGAGAGTCGCCCGGCCCGTCGCGAGCGGCCGGCCGACCGTTCCGGAAAGCGAGAGCCGCGCGCGCAGGTCCCCCGACAGCGTCGCCTCCGTTTCGGCCAGCCGCTCGAGATTTCCGGCATCTGCCGCGAGCGTCAGCGTGCCGGAAAGCGCGCCGCCGTGCGCCACGTCGACCGCGAGCGAGGCGTCGACGCGCGTGCCCGGCCCCTCGAACGCGGCCTTGTCGACGGCGACCTTTCCGTCCGCGTACCGGACCGCGAACGGCGCGGCGGCGGCGAGCGCCGCCGTGCCCGACGCGAGGCGGAGGCGCGAGACCGTCAGCCGCGCATCCCGGAGCGCCCATCGGTCCGGCGCGAGGTCGAGAGAGCCGGAGGCCGCGATCTCGCCGCCGAGCCCCCGCGGCAGGGCGGGGAACACGGCGGCCAGAACCGAGACGTCGGGCACCGTCACCGAGACGTCGACCCGGCGCTGGCGCCCGGTCAGCGGCCCGCGGGCTTCGACGCTCCAGCGTCCCGGAGCGCCCGCTTCGAGCGCGAGGGCGCCCCGGTCGACGGCGATCGTCGCCGCCGGCGCGAGGGTATCGGGAACGGTGTGTCCCATCACGCGAAGCTTCCGCGTCTGCACCGACGCGCGGATCGTCGGCCGGTCCAGCGTCCCGCTCCCTTCCGCGTGGAACGAGACCTCTCCCTCGAGATCGCCCGAGGGCGAGAGGAGCGCGATCTTCGCGAGCGGGAGGTTGTCGGCCGAAAGCCGGAACGAGAAGCTCTCCCCCGCGAGCGTGTACGCGCCTTCGCCGCCGAAGACCGCGTCCCCGATCTGGCCGCGGATCGACTTCAGCGCGAAGGTCCCCGGGACGAGCTCCAGCCGGGCGGCGACGCGGTCGACCGGCTGGCCCCAGACGGTCGCTCGCTCGAGCACCATGTCGCCGCGCCCGCTCATCGCGTTCTTCGTGCCGGAGACCGGCAGCGTCCCCGTCACCTTTCCCGTCACCGGGAAGTCGAGCGAGAAGAACTTGAGCAGCCGTTCCACGGGGAAATTCCCCGCTTCGGCGGTCACGGCGAAGTCCGGGCTCCCGGGCTTGGGCGCATAGCGGACCGTACCGGTGAGCGCGAGCCGGGAGTCGCCGTCGTAGCTCCGGAGCGGGTGGAAGTCGAAGGCGCGGTCGGAGACCGACAGGTCCGCGTAGACGGTGCCCAGCCGCAGACCGGCGTATTCGGCGTTCTCCGCCGCGAGTCGGGCGGAGACCTCCGGCGCGCCCCACGTCCCGCCGAACGTCCCGTCGACCTTCCCCGATCCGGCGAGGCCGAAAGGCGGCGCCGCGCGCCGGGAGATCGCGCGCGAGAAGTTCGTCGCGACAAGGTCGAGCGCCCGAAAATCGTCGGACGCGATCGAGAACCGGAAGCGCGGCGCCCAGACGCCGAGCGCGAACCCCCCGTCGAGAGCGAGCGTGGACTCGGGGAACCGGAACAGGACCTTCTCGAAATCGAGGAAGCCGCGGCGGACCGCCACCGGACCGCCGCCCGAGAGCGGGACGCCGTCCCCCGAAGGAACGATGTCGAGCCGCGCGCCCCCGTCGGCCCGATCGATGTCGCCGCCGCGCCAACGAAGGCCGAGCGAGAGGTCGGCCGCGCCCGCCAGGCGCGTCCCGGGGAGGTCGATGTCGCCGAAGAACCGCTCGACGGAGATTCCGCGCGCGTCGACGACCAGCGAGAAGTCCTGGGGAGAGCGACCGAACCGGGAGATCGTCAGCGCGCCGTCCAGGCTCCCCCCGTCGAAGCCCGCGCGCTCGATGTCGGCGGTCAGACCGCCGGCGTCCGCGGAGAGGACCGCGTCGACCCCGGTGAACACGAACTTCTCCGCCGCCAGCAGCGGGAAGCTCGCGCGTCCCGTGACCCGCAGAGGCGCCCCCTTCCCGCCGCGCACGCCCGCCGAAAGCGTTCCCCGGCCGCGGAAAGGAAGCTTCAAGCCGAAGAGGCGCTCGACCGGAAGAAGGTCGAAGCTCCCGTCGATCCACGCCGTGACGACCGGCGCCGACAGGTTCGGGATCTCTCCGATCGCGTGAATCGTCCCGAAAGCGCCCGAGACCTGGAGTGCGCCGACGTGGAGTCTCCCGGCGTCGAGGTCGAATCGGGCGTCGAGGTCGAACGGCACCTTCACCGCGCTCCCGAGCGCGAGACCCGCGACGCGGCAGCCGAGCCTCCCTCGGAACACGTTCGGGGCGCCGGTCGAAGCGAGCTCCGAGACGAAGCCGTGGAGCCGGAGATCGAGCGGGATCCGCTCCTCGTTGAAGAGGAACGTTCCGGCGGTCACCGCGACCGTCCCGATGCGGACCTTCAGGCCGCCGCCGCCGCGGCGCCGCAGGCCGGCCGGGAGGTTGTCGGTTCCGTCGGAAAGCACCGCCACGTGGAATCGCGGGCGCGAGAGCGAGATCGACCCGATCGAGAGCGTCCGGCCGATCAGCGAGAACCGCCCGCCGATCACGATCTCGGACGCCTCGAAGAACGGGCGGGTTTCGCCCGGGGCGCCGGCGACACGGACGTCCTTGATCGCGACGCCCGGCGGGACCAGCGAGACGGAGAGCGACTCGAACGAGACGGGCCGCTCGAGCGCCGCCGAAGCCGTGCGGACGATCCAGGCGCGCGTCGCCTGCTGGAACCGTTCGGAGCGGTAGACCGCGTACCCGCAGGCGACGGCGAAAAGGAAGAGGAGCCCGAACAGCCGAACGGGCGCGATCCGGGCGAGCGGCGGGGGCGCTTCCGGCGCGCTCACACGCCCCAGTTGAGTTTCTCGGAGAGGGTGGCGAAATAGTCGCTCTGCGGGCGGCGGAGCAGCGTGACGGTCCGCCGGGCCACGCCGGCCCGCAGCACGCATCCCGACGGCAGCCGGAAGCCCTCCTGCCCGTCGAGCGTCAGGTAGATCCCTTCCGCCGTGCCGGCCTCGAAGGCGACCTCGAGAGCCTTCCCCGCCGGAAGGACGATCGGGCGATGCGTGAGCGCGTGCGGGCAGATCGGGGTCACGATGAATCCGTGGACGTGAGGATGAAGGAGCGGCCCGCCGGCCGAAAGGTTGTACGCGGTCGATCCGGTCGGGCTCGAGATGATCAGCCCGTCGGCGCGCATCGACGAGAAGGGCTTCCCGTCGAATCGCAGCGTGAAGCGCGCGATGCGCGACAGCGCGCCGCGGTTCAGAACGGCGTCGTTGAGGACCCGGAACTTCCGCGTCCGCGCCCCCGCCTCGCTCACGGAGACCTCGAGCAGGCGCCGCACGTCGCGATCGAAGTTGTCCGAGAGGACGTCGGCGGCGAGCGACCGCACCTCGCGCTTCGACACGCCGGTCAGGAACCCCAGCGTGCCCAGGTTCACGCCGAGGATCTCGGCCCCGTCGCTCGCGGCGCGCGTCGCGGAGAGCAGCGTGCCGTCCCCGCCGAGCGACACGACGAGCCGGCGGTCGCGGGGGATCTTCCGCCGCGGAAATCCCTCGCCGCCGCCGAGCGAAAGGGCCGTCTCGTCGTCGACGAGCACGTCCGCGCCGCGGCGTTCGAACTCGTCGAGGAGCTTTCGCGCGAGCAGCCGCGCGGGCGCTTCCCTCTTGGCGAGGAGCGCGATCTTCGGGCGGCTTTTCACGCCGAAAACTCTAACAGCCCGGCGGTTGCCGCGGAAGCGTTTCTCGTCGTCCCGGGAGCTTCACGCGCCTTTTCGGAGGCCGAGGAGGATCTCTGCGTTGCCGTGCGCTCCCGCGATCGGGCTCGGCACCGCCCCGATCCGCGCGAGCCCGAGAGGAGACGCCGCCGCCGCGACCTCCTCGACGACCCGCGCGCGCACCTCCGGGTCGAGGACGAGGCCGCCGGGACGGACCTCCTCGCGGCGCGCCTCGAACTGGGGCTTGACGAGCACGACGACCGACGCCCCCGGCGCGAGCCGTTCCGCGACCGCCGGGAGAACGCGGCGCGCCGAGATGAAGGAGACGTCGATCGCGGCGACCTCGATCGGATCGGGGAACTCCGCCGGATCGAGCCGTCGCGCATTCGTGCGCTCGTGGAGGACGACGCGCGGATCCCCGCGGAGCCGCGAGTCGATCTGACCGTAGCCCGTGTCGACCGCGTGGACCTTCGCCGCGCCGCGCTGCAGCAGGCAGTCCGTGAAGCCGCCGGTCGAAGCGCCGACGTCGAGCGCCGTCTTCCCGCGGCAGTCGATCGCGAACGCGTCGAGCGCCGCCGCGAGCTTGACGCCCCCGCGGGAAACGTACGGATGTTTTCGCGCGGCGACCTCCACCCGCGCTCCCGGCGCGACGCGCTCCCCCGCCTTGTCGGCGCGCCTCCCGTCGATCGACACCCGTCCCGCGAGGATGAGGCCCCGCGCCGCCGCGAGGGAGTCTGCGGCGCCCGCCGCGATCATCCATTCGTCGAGGCGCGGATTCTTCAGCCGCCTCCCCCCGAGCGAAAGGAGGCGATCGACTCGAAGGCCCGTCCGTGATCGAGGTCGAAGGCGACGCCGAACGCCGAGAACCGCCTCTGCGCCTCTTCCCATTCGGGTGAGGCGGCCGCCACGAGAAGCGCCTTGCGCGAGAGCCAGAGTGTGACCCAGACGTACCGGCCGTCCGCGTCCCGGAGCACGTGCACCGCCGAGCACCCCATCCGGCCGCTCACCATCGGGAGCGCCCATTCCCCCGCGAACCTCTCGAACTCCGCCGCGCGCGCCGGATCGACCGCGAATTCCCAGATCCGGCCGACCATCCTATTCGCCCGCGTCGATCGAGAGGAGCTCCTCGTCGGCGTCGTACGCGAACAGCTCCGCGTACCGGCCCCAGTTCACGATCGTCTTGAACATCGTCTCGGGATTCTCGTCGGGGAGCCACACGGCGAGCTCCTCGAGCAGGACGTCTTTCGGCAGCCGCTGCTCCTCCTGACGGCGCAGGAGCGTCTCGATCGCGTCGAAGAGGGGCAGCTTCCGGATTTTCTCGCGGATCGTCCTCTTCTTCTCGTTCATCGGAAGCTCCATCGTCCGCTTCCCGGCGGGCTGGAGCACGACGTCGGTGCCCGGCGTGTCGACGAGCCCGAGCATTTCCGCCGCCTTCACGACGGACAGGAGCTCGCCGAACTCGATGTGCAGGTCGCGCGTCAGCCGGCCGATCGGCTCGCGCCCTCCGCGGTCGTCGAGCGTTTCCAGCAGTCCGAGCACTCGCGAGATGCCGCACACGGGCACCGGCTCGATGTCGAAGGGAATGGCGGGAGGTTCTTCTCTTTCCTTCATCTCAGGTGATCAGCGCGAATATCTCGCTCACGATCCCGTTGAAGGCGGGGTCGCGCCGGTCGCGCGGCCGCGGAAGCTCGATCCGGCGGTCGGTGACGATCTGGCCGGGATGGGACGACAGCACGATCACCCGGTCCGCCAGCTCGACCGCCTCCTCGATCGTGTGGGTGACGAGCACGGCGATCGAGATCAGGATCTCCGGGTCGCGGAACAGGTCGATCAGCTCTTCCCGCAGGTTGATCGTGGTCAGGGCGTCGAGCGCCGAGAACGGCTCGTCCATCAGCAGGACCTTGGGCTCGACGGCGAGCGCCCGCGCGAAGCCGACCCGCTGCTTCATTCCCCCCGACAGCTCCCTCGGGTACGCCTCTTCGTATCCGTCGAGCCCGACCTTGTCGATGTAGAAGTTCGCGCGCCGGCCGCGCTCCTCCGCCGAGAGCCCGCGCGCCTCCAGCCCGATCTCGACGTTCTCGATGACCGTGAGCCAGGGAAGGAGCGCGAACGACTGGAACACCATCGCGCAGTCCAGGTTGACCCCCGCGAGCGGGGTGCCGTTATAGAGGACCTCTCCCGAGGTCGGCGCAACGAGCCCCGCCATGATCCGGAGGAGCGTCGATTTCCCGCACCCCGAGGGGCCGACGACCGCGAGGAACTCGCCTCCCGCGACCTCGAACGAGACGTTCTCCAGGACGACGAGAGGGCCGGTCGGCAGCTCGTATTCCTTCGTGATCGAACGGACGGAGAGCGAGACGGGCTGTTTCCCCTTCCCCGTCGCGGGCTCTCCCGTCCGGACCGCCGCGGTTTCAAGCATCGATGCGGAATCTTACGGAAGCGGCCGCGTAAAGTCTCCTCCACACGAAGCGGTTGAGGAGCCCGATCACGAGCACCATCGACACGATCGACCACACGAGGAGACGCGTATTCCCCGAAACCGTGGCGCGAACGAGGAGTTGCCCGATCCCGGGCGCCTCGTAGACGCGGTGGCCGTACGTGACGTACTCGGAGAGGATCAGCGCGTTCCAGCCGCCGCCCCATCCCGTCACGCTGCCGGTCACGAGCGACGGCGCCATCGCCGGCAGGATCGCGAGTCGAGCCCGGCGGTGAAACGGCAGGCCGAACGACCGCGTCATCTCCTTCATCTCGCCGGGCACCTGGCGCGCTCCGGCGAGCGCGTTGAAGAGGATGTACCACTGCATCCCCGTGAGCACGAGGAGCACCGCCGCCAGATTCACGCTTCCCAGCGCGCGCACGACGAAGAAGACGATCAGCGGGAAGAACGCCGTCGCCGGGATGGACGCCGCGACCTCGGCGATCGGAGTCGCGATCCGCGCCACGCGGTCGTTCTCGCCGACCCAGAGCGACAGCGGGATCGTCCAGCAGAGAGAGATCGCGTACGCGACGAGGAGCCGGCAGAACGAGAAGAAGAGCGCGGCGGGGATCTTCGCCACCTCCGCCGGGATCGGCGGCCGCAGGAACGCCGCGAGCAGGAGCAGCAGCGCGAGGGCGCCGGCCGCGGCGGCGAGGAGGAAGAGGGTCCGCGCCAGGATTCGGAACGCGTGCAGCAGGCGGCCGCGCGCGGAGTCGCGGGGAACCCGTTCGAGCCGCTCGATCGGCCGGTCGGCCCCCGACCAGAGCCGATCCCAGAACGCTCCGAGCGCGTGGGCCAGACCGGTCGAGCGATACGCGTCGTAGACCCGGCTCTCGCCGGCCGCCCCCGCGGTGAATTCGAAGCGGTACTTCTCGGCCCAGACCGTCAGCGGGCGCCAGACGAGCACGTCGAGGAGGACGACGATCGCCACGAGCGTCCCGATCCCGGCGAGCATCCCGCGCAAGTCCGCGGACTCCATCGAGCGCTGAATGAACGAGCCGAGGCCGGGGAGCGAATACGAGCTCTTCCCGATGGAGATGATCTCGCACGCGACGAGGAAGTACCACCCTGCGGCCCAGGAGAGGATCGAGTTGTAGACGAGCTTGGGCACCGCCGCGGGAAGCTCGAGCCGGCGGAACCGGCGCCACGAGCTGAGGCCGAACGCGCGCGCCGCCTCGGTCGAATCGGTCGGGAGCGTGGTGACCGCCTCGTAGACGCCGAAGGCCATGTTCCACGCCTGCCCCGTGAAGATCAGGAACACCGCCGCCATCTCGACGCCGAAACGGCCGCCGCGCGTCAGGGCGATGAAGAAGTACACGGCGGCCGGGAAGAATGCGAGCACCGGAACCGACTGCAGCACGTCGAGGAGCGGGATCATGATCCGTTCGGCGCGCTTCGACCGGCCGGCCGCCACGCCGTACGCGACCGCGAACACGAGCGCGAACCCGTACGCGACGAGCATGCGGAGGAAGGAGAACGAGGCCGCGGCGGCGATCTCGCGGGTCATCCCGGCATTGTCGCCGCCGGCAGACGGCGCGGGCAAGGAAATTCGGCAGCAGGCGTGAGGGAGAAATCACCGCTCCGGACCCGGGCGCGGAAAGAGCGGCTGCGGAAATCGCTGCGCGATTTCCGCAGCCCTACGACGATCGATGACTCGGCCGGTCGAGCCGGAGCCTTCCGCGCCGGGTAGAACCCGCCCGGACAATCCGTCGCGGCGCAAAGCGCCGTCTCCTTCAGATACCCCGTTCGAAGTGGTTCAACCGCGTCGCCGAACGGCTCGATGAAGAATGCTCTCCTCCCGGAACGGGCTTTCTGCGCGGGTGTCGCGGTTCCGCCTCCTGGCGTCCGCGCGCCGCGCATCGGCCTCGTAACAAAGTCCTCGGCATGCGCCGCGCGGCGCCACCGGAGGCGGAGCCGCGACAGGACCCGCGCCGCCGACGCCCCCCTATTCGTACCGCAGGGCTTCGATGGGATCGAGCCGCGAGGCCTTCCGCGCCGGGTAAAACCCGCTCAAACCCTCCACCGCGGTGCGAAGCACCGCCTCCTCAAAAAAAGCCCGTTCGAAGTGGTTCAACCGCGTCGCCGAACGGCTCGATGAAGAATGCTCTCCTCCCGGAACGGGCTTTCTGCGCGGGTG
>DATFVB010000126.1 GCA_035260525.1 Thermoanaerobaculia bacterium | reverse complement strand
CGTCCATGCGCGACCCCGTCTCGATCAGCGCGGTGGCGATGATCGTCAGTGAGCCGCCCCCGTCGATATTGCGGGCCGCACCGAAGAAGCGCTTCGGCTTGTGCAGCGCGTTGGCATCGACGCCGCCGGACAGGATCTTGCCCGAGTGCGGCACCTCCGTGTTGTACGCCCGCGCCAGCCGCGTGATCGAATCCAGCAGGATCACCACGTCCTTGCGATGCTCCACCAGCCGCTTGGCCTTCTCGATCACCATCTCGGCGACCTGGACGTGCCGCTGCGCCGGCTCGTCGAAGGTGGAGGAGATGACCTCGCCCTTGACGGTGCGCTGCATGTCGGTGACTTCCTCGGGGCGCTCGTCGATGAGCAGGACGATGAGCGTGACTTCGGGATGGTTCGTCGAGATCGAGTTCGCGAGCGATTGGAGGAGCATCGTCTTTCCCGTGCGGGGCGGAGCGACGATCAGGCCGCGCTGTCCCTTGCCGATCGGGCAGATGATGTCGAGCACCCGCGAGGAGAGGTTCGCCGGGACCTCGAGCTTGATCCGCTCCTGCGGATAGAGGGGCGTCAGGTTGTCGAAGAAGATCTTCTCCCGAGCGACGTCGGGGTGCTCGAAGTTGACCGCCTCGACCTTGATCAGGGCGAAGTAGCGCTCCCCTTCCTTCGGCGGCCGGATCTGTCCGGAGACGGTGTCGCCGGTGCGCAGGTCGAACTTGCGGATCTGCGAGGGGGAGACGTAGATGTCGTCCGGTCCGGGCAGATAGTTGTACTCGGGCGCGCGCAGGAACCCGAATCCGTCCGGGAGGCACTCGAGCACGCCCTCGGAGAAGATCAGCCCCTTGCGCTCCGTCTGCACCTGCAGGATCTTGAAGATCAGGTCCTGCTTGCGCATGCCGGCCGGGTTCTCGACTTCGAGATCGCGCGCGATCTTCGTCAGCTGCGCCATGTTCATCTCGTGAAGACTTCGGATGTCGAGGGTGTCACCCGCCTCGGGCTCTCCCGCGGCGCCTTCTTCCGCGGGCGGCTCCTCCGGCATCACCGGAGGCTCCAGAGTGTCGACCGGGGATTCCGTACCGTTCTTTGAACGCCTTGCCATTCCTTCCTCATTCTCGCCCGCGTTCGGCGAGCGCTTGTCGAATCCGCTTTTTCAAGATCTCGATCCCTTCACCGGTTTTGGCGGAGACGAAGAGGAGCGGGCCGAAATCTTTCTCGATCTGCTTTCGGGATCGGGACCGGTCCGACTGACTCAACCGGTCGGCTTTCGTCGCGACGACGACCGAGGCGATGCGCAGGTCGTGGAGGTAATCCCGAAATTCGAGATCGTAGTCGGAAGTAAGTATTTTAGGATCGATCAATTGCACCGTCAAGTGGGGCGGATGTTCTCGGAAAAAAGCCCCGGCGAGCTCGCTCCAGGCGGACCGGGCTTGCCGGGACGCTTTAGCAAAACCGAAGCCAGGCAGGTCCGCCGCGACCCATCCCTCTCCCGAATCATAGAGATAGATACCCTGCGTTCGCCCCGGGCTCTTCGACGTCCGGGCGGCCGAGACGCCGATCAGCCGGTTCAAGAGTGTGGACTTCCCCACGTTGCTCCGCCCGCCGAACGCGATCGCCGGAGCCAGCCGATTGGGCCAGTCTTCCGGCCGGTGCACGGCGGCGAGAAGTGCGCCGGCGCGATTTTCGAGGTTTTGGGCGGTCTTGATGGTGGAAGCCTCCAACGGCGTTCAAACCCGAAATCCGAATATCGAAATCCGAAACAAATCTGAAATTCGAATTACCAAAACAAGACGGGATCCGGAATCTCGATCATTTCCTCATTCGAATTTGTTTCGAGTTTCGAAATTCGTGCTTCGAATTTCCCGCGCCTGCCGGATTTCAGTGCGTCAGGCCGGGAGGCGGCGCGGGGAGCTTTGCTTCCACCTCCGGGGGTTTCGCCGCGGGTGCGGCGGCGTGGTCGAGGGCCACCTTGATCACCTCGTCCATGTTCTCGACGAGATGCACCTCGATCGCCTCGCGGACTTCCTTCGGGATCTCCTCGAGGTCCTTCTCGTTCTCCGCGGGAAGGACGATCGTGCGGATCCCCGCGCGAAACGCGGCGAGGACTTTGTCCTTGATGCCGCCGACGGGCAGGACTTTCCCGCGGAGGGTGATCTCGCCGGTCATCGCCACGTCCTTCAGGACGGGAAGCCGGGTGACCGCGGAGAAGAGCGACGTCGCGAGCGCGATTCCCGCCGACGGGCCGTCCTTCGGGATCGCCCCCTCGGGAACGTGGATGTGGATGTCCTTCTTTTCGTGGAAGTCCGGGTCCGCGTCGTAGATCTCCGCCCGGCTCCGGACGTACGAGACGGCCGCGCGCGCCGATTCCTGCATGACGTCGCCGAGCGACCCGGTCAGCGTGAGCGCGCCCTTTCCCTTCAGCAGGCTCGTCTCGATCGTCAGGATCTCGCCGCCGACCTCCGTCCAGGCGAGACCGGTCGCCATCCCGACCTCCGAGACCTCGCCTTTCTTGCGGCTGCGGAACTTCGGCTTGCCGAGGTAGTCCTTCACGTCTTCCGGACCGACCGTCACGGGCGGCGTCACCTGGCCGGCGACGACCTTCCGCGCGACTTTGCGGCAGATGCTCGCGATCTCCCGCTCGAGATTGCGCACGCCCGCCTCGCGGGTGTGCTCGGAGATCATCGCGAGGATCGTCTCGTCCGGCAGGACGACCGCGTTCGGCTCGAGGCCGTGCTCCTCGAGCTGCTTCGGCACGAGGAACCGGCGGGCGATCTCGGTCTTCTCCTGGTGCGTGTAGCCGGAGAGCGTCAGGAGCTCCATCCGGTCCTTCAGGGCCGCCGGAATCGGATGCGCCACGTTGGCGGTCGCGATGAACATGACCTTGGAGAGGTCGTACTCGACGTCGAGATAGTGGTCGATGAACGCGTGGTTCTGCTCCGGATCGAGGACCTCCAGCAGCGCCGACGACGGGTCGCCGCGGAAGTCCATCGACATCTTGTCGACCTCGTCGAGGAGAAATACCGGATTGACGACGCCGGCCTTCTTCATCATCTGGATGATCTGGCCGGGAAACGCGCCGATGTACGTCCGGCGGTGCCCGCGGATCTCCGCTTCGTCGCGCACGCCGCCGAGCGACAGGCGCACGAACGGCCGGTTCATCGACTTCGCGATCGAGCGGGCGAGCGACGTCTTCCCGACGCCGGGCGGCCCGACGAAGCAGATGATCGAGCCGCGCGCCTTCTTCGAGAGCTGGCGCACCGCGAGGAACTCGAGGATGCGCTCTTTGATCTTCTCGAGCCCGTAATGGTCGTCGTTCAAGACCTTCTCG
Organism: Thermoanaerobaculia bacterium; assembly: GCA_035260525.1. Classification (NCBI taxonomy): domain Bacteria; kingdom Pseudomonadati; phylum Acidobacteriota; class Thermoanaerobaculia; species Thermoanaerobaculia bacterium. The sequence continues at coordinate 5,011 of DATFVB010000126.1, read as the reverse complement.
GCGTGGCCGATGTCCTTCGACTCCTTGGCGTACTTCTTCCACGGGACCGAGATCAGCCAGTCGATGTAGTTGCGCGAGACCGTCGCCTCGGCCGACACGCCCGGCATCGCCTCGAGACGCTTCAGCTCCGCCATCGCCTTCTCGGCGACCTCCTTCGGCATTTCGGCGTCTTCGATCTTCTTCTTGAGCTCGCCGTTCTCGTCGGTCCGGTCGTCGCTCCGGCCGAGCTCCTGGTGGATCGCCTTGATCTTCTCGTTCAGGTAGTACTCGCGCTGCGCCTTCTCCATCTGCTTCTTGACCTTGTTGTTGATGCGGCGCTCGAGGTTGATTTTTTCGATCTCCCCTTCCAGCAGGTCGGCGAGCTTGGCGAGCCGCTCGGAGGGCTTGGCGAGCTCGAGGAGCTCCTGCTTCTCCGGCGTCGTGACGTTCAGGTGCGCGGCGAGCGTGTCGGCGAACCGGTCCGGGTCGTCGATCTTGAGCGTCGCGGCGATCCCGTCGAACGCGAGATGGTGCGACAGCCGCGCGTACTGCTCGAACGTCGTGAGGACCTTCCCCATGTAGTCGCGCAGGTCGTCGGAGACGGCCGTCTTGACCGGCACGGAGCCGACCTCGACGAAGTACGCCTCCCGTTCGGAGACGAAGGAGCGGATCACGCCGCGCCGGAGCCCCTCGACCATCACCTTGATGTGGCCGTTGGGGAGCTTCTGCGACTGGAGCACCTGGGCGACGACGCCGACCGCGTGGATGTCCGCGGCCTGAGGCTCGTCGATCTTCGGGTTCTTCTGGGCGGAAAGGAAAATGCGCTTCTCGGGTGTCGCGAGCGCGCGCTCGAGCGCGCGGATCGACGAGTCCCGGCCGACGACGAACGGCGCCATCTGGAACGGGAAAACGACCAGCTCCCGCAAGGGGACCAGCGGGAGCACTTCGAAGGTCTCGGCCATCGTCAGCCCGCCTTGCGCAGGATCGTGATCGGCTTGGTGCGGTTCTTCACCGTCTCCCGGGTGACGACGCACTCCTCGATCTCCTCGTCCGAGGGGACCTGGTACATCACGTCGAGCATCAGCTCCTCGATGATGATCTTCAGTCCCCGCGCTCCGACGTTGCGGGTGAGCGCTTCCTCGGCGATCGCGTCGAGCGCGTCGTCGGTGAACTTCAGGCTGACGTTCTCGAACTCGAGCATCGTCTGGTACTGCTTGACGAGCGAGTTCTTCGGCTCCTTGAGGATCTCGATCAGGGCGTCCTTGTCGAGCTCCGAGAGCGTGGCGACGACGGGGAGACGGCCCACGAACTCCGGGATCATCCCGAACTTGATCAGGTCCTCGGGGTGGATCTTCTCGAGGAGCGCGCCCGTGCGCTTCTCCTTCTTCGTCTGGATCTTCGCGCCGAAGCCCATCGTCTTCTCGGTCTGGCGGCGGGCGATCACGTCCTCGAGGCCGACGAAGGCGCCGCCGCAGATGAAAAGGATGTTCGTGGTGTCGATCTGGATGAACTCCTGGTGCGGATGCTTGCGCCCTCCCTGCGGCGGGACGTTGGCGACCGTGCCCTCCAGGATCTTCAGCAACGCCTGCTGGACGCCCTCGCCGGAGACGTCGCGGGTGATCGACGGGTTCTCCCCCTTCCGGGCGATCTTGTCGACCTCGTCGATGTAGACGATCCCGCGCTCGGTCTTCTCCTTGTCGGAGCCGGCGACCTGATACAGCTTCAGGATGATGTTTTCGACGTCCTCCCCGACGTAGCCGGCCTCGGTGAGCGTCGTCGCGTCAACGATCGTGAAAGGGACCGAGAGCATCTTGGCGAGCGTCTGGGCGAGCAGGGTCTTGCCGGTTCCGGTCGGCCCGATCAGGAGGATGTTCGACTTCTGGAGCTCGACGTCGAGCTTGCGGTTCCGCTCGAAGTAGTCGATCCGCTTGTAGTGGTTGTAGACCGCCACCGCGAGCTTCTTCTTCGCCTGCTCCTGGCCGATGACGTACGAATCGAGGAACTCCTTGATTTCCTTCGGCTTGGGGAGCTTGGTCTCGGGAGTCGTGGTCTCGAGCACCCGGTCTTCCGCGATGATGTCGAGGCAGATGTCGACGCACTCGTCGCAGATGTAGACCGTGGGGCCCGCGATCAGCTTCTTGACGTCGCGCTGGCTCTTGTTGCAGAACGAGCAGCGCAGAACGTCGCCGTTCCCTGTTTTCTTGGACATTTAACCTCCGGCAGGACCGCCCAGCCGCCTCTGGCTAGGGCTTCATCCTACCATAACCGGGGCTCCCGACCATCGTAACGCCCCGCTGGATCAAGGAAATTCCTGGGTAGACACGGCAGCACGGCTCGCGCTCGAGGCGCTCGACCGCGCAGCGCGATTCGCGCAAGGGCCCGGCGGGGAGGAGGTCCTCGATCTGAAAGGCAGCAAGCGGTCGGTTCATCGCCACTTCTGGTCGGATCAATCCGGACAGGACGGGCGCGGGGAGGCGCGAGCCCGGCGGGATGCGGGGCGGCCGGCCCGCGGGCGCGGCGTACCGGGGCGCACGTTAAGCCCGCGGGCGGCTGCCACCGCCCGCCCGGCTCGATGCATCGCCGCGCGCTGATCCTCCGACTACCCCGCCGCCTTGAGCGCCGTATCGTCGCGGGACGTGAAGACGTGGTCGATCAGACCGTACTTCTTCGCCTCGTCCGCTTCGAGGATGAAATCGCGGTCGGTGTCCCGCTCGACCTTTTCGAGGACCTGCCCCGTGTGCTTGACGTAGATCTCGCTGATCTTGTGCTTCAGGCGGATCAGGTCCTTCGCGTGGATCTCGATGTCGGAGGCCTGCCCCTGCATCCCCGACGTCCACGGCTGGTGGAGGAGGAACCGGGCGTTCGGGAGCGCGTGCCGCTTCCCGGGGGCGCCCGCCGCCATGAGCACGGAAGCCATCGAGGCCGCCTGCCCCATGCAGATCGTCTGCACGTCGGGCTTGACGTACTGCATCGTGTCGTAGATCGCGAGGCCGGCGGTCACCGATCCCCCCGGCGAATTGATGTAGAGCATGATGTCCTTCTCCGGGTTCTCCGCCTCGAGGAAGAGCATCTGCGCGATGACCAGGCTCGCGATGTTGTCGTCGATCGGCGTGCCGAGGATGATCACGTTGTCCCTCAGCAGCCGGGAATAGATGTCGTAGGCGCGTTCGCCGCGGCTGGTCTGTTCGATCACCATGGGTACGAGCACGGAGCCACCTCCTCCTTCTTCTTCCTCGGATCGAAACGGGTCCACGGAACCGTTCAACATCGCCGCCCCCCGAACTATTTCTCCACGCGCGCGTGGTCGACCAGCCAGGCGATCGCCTTCTGGAGCCGGATCTCCTGGCGAACCGATCCGAGACGGCCCTCCTTCGCGAGCCGGTCGCGCAGCGCGTCGAATTCCATCCCGCGCCGGGCGGCGCTCGCGCGGATCTCGGCGTCCACCTCCGTGTCCGTCGAAGTCAGGTTCTCGCGGCGGGCGACCTCGTCGAGGATCAGGTATTCCTTGACGCGGCGCTCGGCGCCCGGCCGCGCGTCGCGAGCGAGCTTGTCCCAGTCCGCCTCCTTCGGGTCCATGCCGTTGGCCTGCAGGTACCCGGCGTACTCCTCGAGCGCGGATTCGGTCTCGGCCTCGACGAGCGCCTCCGGAGGCGTGAACGAGACGCGCGACAGGAGCTGGTCGAGGATCTCGCGCTGGAACTTCCGCCGCCGCGCCGAGTCCTTCTCGGCGCGCAGGTTCTCGGCGATCTTCCCGCGGAGCGCCGCGAGCGTGAGCCCGTCGCCGACGTGGCCGGCGAAGTCGTCATCGAGCTCGGGAAGCTTCTTCTCCTTCACCGCCGCCAGCGTCACCTCGTAGTCGACGGTCCGGCCGGCGTAGCGCGAGTTCGGGAAATCGGGCGGGAACGTCTTGCGGAAAGAGCGCGTCTCCCCCGGCGAGGCGCCCCGCAGCGCCTCGTTGATCTCCGGCATCGACTCGGCGTGGCCGACTTCGAGCGTGATCTTCTCGTCGCGGTGCCACTCCCCCGGCTTCTCGTCGGCGATCGCCGCCCCTTCGGCCGTGTAGAGGACGGGGCTCTCGACCTCGACGAACCGGTCCGCGACGTCCGCGATCGCGTAGTCGCCGTCGCGCGCCGGGCGCCCCTCGACCGGCAGGAACTCCGCGTGGGACTCGCGGACGCGGGAGAGCGCGGCTTCGATCTCCTCGGGCGCGGGCTCGACCTCGACGTCGGCAACACGCAGCCCGTCGTAGTCGCCCGGGTCGATCGGCGGCCGCACGTCGACGTTGGCGCGGAACGCGAGCGGCTGCCCTTCCTCGAACTTCAGGTCCTCGATGCGGGGACGGCCGATCGGCTGGATCCCCTTCTCCGCGATCGCGTGGCCCAGAGCGTCGGGAATGAGGTTCTCGAGGAGCTCCTCGCGGATCTCGTCGGCGAACTTCCGCGCGACGACCGCTTCCGGGACCTTTCCCTTGCGAAAGCCGGGCAGCGACGCCCGGCGGGCGTAGTTCTGGGTGATCCCGCGGCGCGCGCGGTCGACCTCCTCGGTCGGGATCTCGATCTCGAACACCCGCCGGGTGTCGGATACCTCGGAGTAGCTTCGAATATCCATCTCGATGACCATTCTATCCCGGCTGTCGGGCGGCCTCTGTCGCACGAACGAATCGGGCGATTTGCTCCCACGCATCGCGATCAGCTCATCTCGGTTGTGGTGAGGACGAGGCGCGGCGAGACGCGAGCCAGTCGGGATCCGGGCAGCCCGCGAGATCCGGTGAGGCGACCGCAAAGCGGTCGTCCCCGCGAAAGCGGGGACCCAGCCTTTCGGAAAGGATCTGGATTCCCGCGTACGCGGGAATGACAGAGAGGGTCTCACGGGCGGCACGCGCCCGGCCGGCTCGATGTATCGCCGCGCCCGCTCTTCCAGTCACGACGGCCGCCCGTCGCCGAGTTAAGCGGCGCGGAACGCGACCGCTTCAACTCGGCGACGCCGGAGATCGAGCGGCGCGCCAGGTCCTAAAGCGAGAACAGCGACGACG
>DATFVB010000125.1 GCA_035260525.1 Thermoanaerobaculia bacterium | reverse complement strand
TGGTCGGTGATGACGACCGCCACGCCCGCCGCCGCCGCTTCCGCGACCGCCTCGACGGCGGTGATGCCGCAGTCGACGGTGACGATCGCGCGGGGACGATGCTCGGCGAAGACCTTCCGGAACGTCTCGGGCTTCAGGCCGTAGCCGTCGCGCACGCGGTGCGGCAGGAACGGGACCGCGTCCGCTCCGAGCGCGCGGAAGACGGCCCGGAGCTGCGCGACGGCGGTGACGCCGTCCACGTCGTAGTCGCCGAAGACGACGATTCTCTCCCCGCGCCGCGCCACCGCGACCAGGGCGTCGACGGCCGCCTCCATCCCCTTCATCCGGAACGGATCGGGGGTCCGGTCGAGCGACGGAGTGAAGAAATCGCGCAGCGCTTCCGAATCGCCGAACCCACGCGCCGCCAGCACGCGCGCGACGATCGCGGGGATGCCCGACGCTTCCAGGGCGGCAATCGAGCCGGGGTCGGCGTCGCGGAGGGTCCACGCCGCGCCGGCGGCCGACGGTCGCGCGTTTTCCCGGTCTTCGGCGGCGCCGCCCGTTCCGGCGCCCGTCATCCGACCGTCTCGAACCATCCCATCCCGCGGAACTTCGCGTACCGCGCGGCGAGCAGGTCCTCCGGGGAGAGCGTCGAAAGGTCGTCGAACCCCCGGGATACGGTCTCGCCGAGCGCCTGGGCCGCCGCCCCGGGATCCGCGTGGGCCCCGCCGGCGGGCTCCGGAACGATCTCGTCGATCACGCCGAGCCCCTTCAGGTCTCCGGACGTGATCTTCATCGCCTCGGCGGCGTCCTTCTTGCGCGCGGCGTCCTTCCAGAGGATCGCGGCGCAACCCTCCGGCGAGATGACCGAGTAGACGGAATGCTCGAGCATGAGGATCCGGTCCCCGACGCCGAGGGCGAGCGCGCCGCCCGACCCCCCTTCCCCGGTGACGGCGACGACGATCGGCACCGCGAGACGGGACATCTCGTAGATGTTCGTCGCGATCGCTTCCGCCTGGCCGCGCTCCTCCGCGTCGATTCCGGGATACGCCCCCGAGGTGTCGATCAGCGTCAGGACCGGACGCCGGAACTTCTCGGCGAGCTTCATGACCCGGAGCGCCTTCCGGTACCCGTCCGGCCGCGGCATGCCGAAGTTCCGTCGGATCTTCTCCTTCGTGTCGCGGCCCTTCTGGTGGCCGATCACGGCGATCGGACGGTCTCCGAAGACCGCGAGCCCCGCGACGATCGCCTCGTCGTCGGAGAAGCGCCGGTCCCCGTGGATCTCGACGAAATCGCGGGTGAGCGCCTGGATGTAATCGAGCGGATAGGGGCGCTGCGGGTGGCGGGCGACGAGCGTCTTCTGCCAGGGGGAGAGGTTCGCGTAGATCTCCTCGGTCGTCCGCTCGATCCGCTCGCGCAGCTTCTGGATCTCACGGCGGCGGGACCCGTCGTCGGGAAGCGCCTCGAGCTCCTCGAGACGCCGCCGGAGCTTGATGATCGGCTCTTCGAACTGCGATTCTTCCGATTGCATCGACCCCGGATCTTATCGCGGGCCAGCACCGGGACCCCGCGATACGATCCGGGAAGCTCCAAAATCCAGGTCTCAAATTCCAACGGGCAGCGAAGCCTCGGATCTCCTTTTGAAATTTGGTCCCTGATATCTGGAATTTACCGGCGTCGGCGGTTCGCCGCCGCCGCCGGTTCACATCAGGTTTCGCGGGTCGATGTCGACCGCGACGGCCGCACCCGCCGGGGGCGATTCCGGAACGGCGCGCGCGAGAGCGGCCAGCACCGAGCGGCGGCTGCGGCTGCGCACGAGCACCTGGTACCGCCACTTTCCGGCGATCCGCTCGACCGGCGCTGCCGCGGCCGGCGTCACCCGGACCGACTCCTCGCCCGCGAGGCGGGCGGCGATCTCTCCGGCGACCGCGGCCGCCCGGTCCCGCTCTCCGGCGGAGACGAGCACCTCCGCCATCTCGCAGAACGGCGGGTAGAAGAACGTCCGCCGGAACCCGAGCTCCTCCCGCGCGAACGCCGCCGCGTCGTGGGCGAGCGCCGCGCGGATCGCGCCGTTCTCCGGGTGGAACGTCTGGACGAGCACGATGCCGGGCCGCGCCCCGCGCCCGGACCGGCCCGCGACCTGCGCGATCAGCTGAAACGTCTTTTCGGCGGCGCGGAAGTCGGGAAAGTTGAGGATCGTATCCGCGGAGAGCACGCCGATGGCCGTGACGTTCGGAAAATGGTGCCCCTTCGCGACCATCTGGGTGCCGATCAGCGCCTGAGCATCCCCGCTCTCCATCGAAGCGACGACGGCCGCGGGGCCGCCGCGGCGCCGCGCCGTGTCGGAGTCGAGCACGGCGAACCGCACCCGGGGAAAGAGCGAGGCGAAGCGCTCCGCGGCGCGCTCGGTTCCCGCGCCGATCGCCTCGAGGTGCGTCCCGCCGCAGACGTCGCAGCGGACGGGGATCGGGCGGCGCGAACCGCAATAGTGGCAGCGCAGCGCCGCTTCCCGCCGATGGACCACCGACGAGACGCTGCAGTTCGGACAGGGGAACGCGTTCCCGCACGCGCGGCAGAGGAGAAACGGCGCGTATCCGCGCCTCGGCGCGAGCACGATCGCCTGTTCGCCGCGCCCGAAGACCTCCTCGAGGAGCCCGACGAGCGGACGAGAGAAAAGGGGCACGCCCTTCTCCTCCGGCAGCGCCGGTTCCTTTCTCAGGTCGACGATCCGGACCTCGGGGAGCGGGCGGCGTTCGACCCGTTCCGGCATCTCCAGGCGCCGGATTCTCCCCTCTTCGCTCGCGTGCCAGGTCTCCAGCGCGGGAGTCGCCGAACCGAGGAGCAGCACCGCGCCGTGCGCCTGGGCGCGGAGCGCCGCGGCGTCGCGGGCGTCGTATCGGGGCGACTCGTCCTGCTTGTAGGAGCCGTCGTGCTCCTCGTCGACGACGATCACGCCGATGTCGGCGATCGGCGCGAACACGGCCGACCGCGGACCGATGACGACCCGCGCGCGGCCGCTCCGCATCTCCTGCCAGGCGCGGGCGCGGCGCGACTCTCCGATGGCCGAGTGCAGCACGACGGCCTCGTCGCCGAAGTTCGCTTTGAGCCGGCGGGCGAAGACCGGGGTGAGCGCGATCTCGGGAACGAGCCACAGCGCCCCGCGTCCCGCGGCGAGCGCTTGCGCGATCGCGCGGAGGTACACCTCCGTCTTGCCGCTTCCCGTCACGCCGAAGAGGAGGATCGGCGCGAACGTCCTCTTCCCGAGCGCCCCCTCGATCGCCGCGAGCGCCCGCCGCTGGTCCGGCGAGAGGTCGATTGGACGCTCCGGCGCCGGCCCGGGCCGCGGAGTCTCGTCCTCGGGCGGACGCTCCTGCTCGGCGGCCGAAACCGCGCCCCTGACGGCCAGCCGCCGCATCACGACGGGAGAGAATCCGGCCGCGCGCAGCTCCTCCCCGAGGGCCGGCCGTCCGAGGCTCTCGAGGAAACGGAGCGCCTCCCTCGCCCTTGCGGAGCGCCCGGCGGCTGTCTCCCGGTCGGCGGCCGCGCCGAGCAGCGAATACACGGGCTGCCTCCGCGATTTCCTCGGCGCGGCCGCGACGGGGCGGATCCAGCCCCGGAGCTCGAGAGCCCGCAGACGCTCTCTTCCACCCTCCATGGCAGCCGCGAGCTCGGCGCCGGCCGCCCTCCCGCGGAGGAGGAGCTCTTCGATCACCCGCCGGTTCGCCGGGTCGGCGCTCGAAGCCGCCGCCGCCCCCGCCGGGGTCGCTTCGTAACGCGTCGCTTCTCCGCGCGGGAGGCCGGCGGGGAGCGCCGCCCGGAGGAGCTCTCCCCACGAGCAGAAGAACCGGTCCGCGAGCGCCCGCGTCGTCTCGAGCAGCTCCCCCTCGACCGCGGGTTCCTCGTCGAGTACGGCGGTCAGCGCACGGAGCGCGCGTTCTTCCGCCTCTTCGGGGTCCTCCTCCACGACCACGCCGGACAACGTTCGTCCGCCCAGCGGTGCCGTGACCCGGCATCCGATGAGACGGCGCTCCCGGTGCGATGCCGGCACGCCGTACGTGAACGTGCGGCGCATCGGCAGCGGAAACGCGACGGAGACGCGATCGGGCATCCGTCGATTATGGCGGATCGCGGTGGGACGAGGCGTCTTCGCCGGCTTCGCTAGATCCGCGTCGAGGGGGTCTGGTCCGGTTCCGTGTCATCCCCGCTGACGAACTCGAACCTCTTCTGCCGGGCGTTCCATCGGTACCGCCGGCTCGTGTCGTCCTCGGAGAGATCGGGCGTGACGACGACCGCGTCCCGGTCGATCGAGAGGTCGCCGCGCTCGAGCGAGATCTCGCTCTCGATCACCAGCGGCGGCCGGAAGCCCCCGCGGCCGTCGGAGAGGAACGCGACCACCGAAAACCACGGCGAGGCGGCCGGCTTGCCGCGGTCGACGAACGCCGCGACGAAATCGAGCCGGCCGTCGTCGTCCAGGTCGCCGCGGACGAAGTACGGGTGGTAGACGCCGTAGAGCGGGGCCATGTCGTCGGCATCCTCCGACGGACGGGCGTCCGAGTCCGAGGCGACCCGCCAGCCGGGATGCGACGTCAGGAAAGCCCGGACCGCGCTGGTTTCCGCTCCGGAGAGCGCAACCTCGCGGGGAATCGAAGACCCGGTCGGGGGGGGCGGCGGGGCCTCGGAAGGCGCCGTTTCGCGGACGATGCGTACGTCCGGTCTCTTCCGGCAGCCCGGAAGCGAGAGCACCATCGCGCCGCTCAGCGCGAGGACGAGCGCGGACGAGAAAAAAGCGGCGAGCCGAAGCCCGCCGCCTCGTCCGGCCCCGGGACCCGCCGTCACGCGTGCGCGGCCGCTTCCTTCGAAATGCTCTCGAACCGCTCGTTCACCTTCTGCCAATTGACGTTCCTCAGGAATGCCTTCATGTAGGAGGTCTTGTCCGTCCCGTAGTCGATCATGAACGCGTGCTCCCAGGTGTCGAGCGCGAGGATCGGCCGCAGACCGACCATCATCCGGTCCGCATGCTCGAACACCTGATTGTGGTGGAGCATACGGTCGCGGTCGTCCCACGTCAAAAGCACCCACCCGTTGGTCGCCGTCGTTCCGCACGCTTCGAGGTCGCTTTCCCAGTTCGAAACCGAGCCGAACGCGCTCTCGATCGCCTTACGCACGTCGCCGGAGGCTTTCGCCTCCCGCGAGACGGGCCCGAGATTCTCGAAGTAGAGCTCGTGGAGGTACACGCCGTTGTACGGTGTGGCTTCACGGCGCCGGAGCTCCGAGTACTCGCCGTACGAGAAGTTGGATTTGGACACTCGTTGGTCGTAAGGGATGGCCGCGATCTTGTCGCGAACCTCGTTCAGCTTCTTGACGTACCCCTGGTAGAGGCCGAAATGCTGAGTCAGCTGCTTCTCGGAGAATCCGTCGAGCTTGCCGACCAGATGATCGAAATTCTTCGCCTGAACTGCCATTGCTTCTCCTTTCTTGAGAACCGCCCGCTATCGTATCGCGTCGAACCTTCTCCCGCGCCGTCGCCGGTCGGACGCACCGCGCCCCGCCGGGAACTTCGAACGACGACGGTTTGCGCGTGAATGGCCCGAACCGGTTTCGAGCGTGCAAGAAAAGTGCCGCCGTTGAAACGCCCCGGCGCCCCGGATATCCTCGCGGCTCGAGACCCCGACACACAGAGAAGGAGGGAAAGGCTCTATGTGGCCTCAAGACCCGATGACCAACGTCCTCTTCCTGCTCCGGTGGCTCCATTTCCTGGCGGGTATCACCTGGATCGGCATGCTCTATTTCTTCAACCTCGTCAACGTTCAGTTCATGAAGGAGCTCGACGCGGCGAGCAAGGGAAAGGTGGTCCCGAACCTGATGCCGAAGGCGCTGTGGTGGTTCCGGTGGGGCGCCTTCTGGACGGTCGTCGCCGGGCTCGCGCTTCACATGGCGACGGTCACGAGCGAAGCGCACGGCCTTCCGGCCTATTTCTGGATCTGGCTGGTCGTCGTGCTCGCCGCGTTCTCCGCCGGCACAGGGCTCTTCCGGGCGTTCACGAAGGACGGCCGCGCGCTCTTCGCCGCCTACCTGATCCTGATGCTCGTCATGAGCGCGATACTCTGGAACGTCCACGTTGCGGCGAACGCCTCGTGGAAGGTCCTTTCGATCGCGATCGGGGGCGGGATGGGGATCATCATGTTCATGAACGTCTGGATGGTGATCTGGCCGCTGCAGAAGAAGATCATCGCCGCGACGAAGGCCCAGGCGGAGGCGGGCACGGCGTCTCCGGCGGAGATGTCCGTATGGGCGCGCCGCGCGTTTCTCGCCTCGCGGACCAACGCCTGGCTCTCGGTGCCCCTGCTCTTCTTCATGGGGGCGGCGAGCCATTTCCCGATCGGAATCGG
>DATFVB010000124.1 GCA_035260525.1 Thermoanaerobaculia bacterium | reverse complement strand
GCAAAGGATCTTGTTCTTCTCGACGCGGTCGCCCGGCGACACGAACGGATCGGACTCGGGCGAGGCCGCCCGGTAGAACGTTCCGACGATCGGCGACACGATGTAATGGAGCGTGTCCTCGGCTGCCGCGGCCCCTCCTTCCGCCGCGCCCGGCTCGGCGGCTGGCGCGGCAATGGCGCCGGCGGGCCCTCCCGCGACTCGGCCCGGCTCCGGGAGGGGCGTGTAGTACACCGGCCCGCCGCCGTTGGACTCCGGGCGCTGCCCTTCGATGCGGATCCGAAAGCCCGAGCGTTCGATCTCGATTCCCGAGAGGCCCTTCTCGGCGACGAGTCCGATCAGCTCCTTGATTTCCTTGAACGACAGCATCACACCAGCTCTTTCTCGAGGACGGACGCCGCCTTGCGGGCCTCGAATCGGGCACGGCCCGAGTTGCCTTCGGGCGACAACAGGATGAGCAGATAATACTCGGAAGTCACCGCCGCGAGCACCACCGTCGCCTTCTCCGACTGGACCGTGAACTGGCGCACCATCCCGGGCTCGATGGCGAGATCGACGGCGCTCAGGTTGCTCAGGATCCCCGTCATTTCGGCGGAGACGCTCTCGAGGACCGAGTCCTCGGCCGGGACGACCGAATCGATCGCGATCCCGTCGCGCCCGACGAGAGAGACCGCGTGAATGCCCTCGACCCGCTCCGCGAAGGAGAGGAGCGTCTCCCGGAAGATGTCGGTCACGACCGCGCTCCGGCCGCCGCGTTCGCCTTCACCCGCGAGAGCCAGGCTTCGAGCGTCCGGTGTTTGCGCTCTCGATCGTCCTCGGGAGGAGACGCCGGCGGCTCCGCCGGTCCCTCATGAAGCGCCGCGATCCGCCGCGTCAGGCTCTCGTCGCCCGGGTGCTCGGCGGCGAGACGTTCGTAGATACGGCTCGCCTCGTCGCGGAAGCCCTGGCGCTCGTAGAGCTCGGCGAGCGTGCGGGAGGGCGGAAGCTCCGGCGGCGGCGAGAGGACTGACTCCGGCCCCTCCGCCGGCGCCGTTTCACGCGGCGCGGCCTCCGTCTCCGGCTCCGGCTCGGAAAAGGCCTCCGCCGCGGGAGGCAGCTCTCGCTCCTCGACGGCGGCCGCGGAAGGGGCAAGCTCGGTCCCCGCGGTTTCTCCCGAGATCGGCGGGGGCTCGGGCCCCGGGCTCTGCTCCCCGGGAAGGGCGAAGTCCGGAAGGGTGATCTCGGAAAGCGAAGCCGCCAGATCCGCCGGGATCGCCGGCTCCTCCCGGACTGGCGCCGGCGCTGCGGGAGAAGGCCCGTCCTTGGCTCCCGATGCCGTCTGCTCCGTCTCCGGCGGCGATCCCGACCCCTCCTCCGGGGCCGGCGAGAACTCGAGGGTCGAAAGGGCGAGCGTCGCGTTCGGGTCGAATCGGAATTCGGCCGAAGAATCGGAGAAGTTGATCGGGTCGAACATCCTCGGCTCGGCCGGAGGAGCCGTCGGCGGCGGAGGAGACGGGTGCGGCGGCCCCGGCGGCGCCGGCTCGGTTTTCGCGTCCCTCTCGAGAGCGGCGATCTTCGCGTCGATCGCCCGGTCGCCCGCCAGAGCGCGGTAGAGCTTGTATTTCTTGACCGCCTCGACCGCGTTGCCCCGGCGCGCATAGAGATCGCCGAGCGCTTTGGCGGCGACGAGGTTCTCGCGGTCGGTAGCGAGGACTCGCGCGAAAGCATCGATCGCCTCGTCGTCCCGCCCCATCTCCTGGTAGAGCCGGGCGACCGCGATCCGGGCCGAGAGGTAGCTCGGATGCGCCTCGAGGCCCGTCCGCAGCGTCGCCAGGGCGTCGCTGAAACGTCCGGCGCGCCGGTACTCTTCGGCCAGACCCACGAAGATCCGCGAGCCCGGCATCGCGGCCATCCGCTGCTCGAGGTCCCGGATCCGCGCCGCGCTCTGGGGGTCGGCCATGGGGCCGTATTGTCTCATCAAAACGCCGCGCGGCGGCGTTTTAGACGGGATACTCCCAAAGGCCGTGAACGGGCTGTCAGGGGCTTTGGGTGAACTGCTCGATCGTGATTCCAGCCTCTCGGATCAGGGCTCGGAGCGTCCCCTTCGCCAACTCTTTGTGGTTCGGAACGGTCATCCAGGGATTTCGATCACTTCCTCGGTGATTGGCAGAGGTACCGGCTCACCATGCTTTGCGAGGCTCGCGAGATAGCCTTCGATCGCATCGCGAATATTGCTGAGTGCTTCCTCTCGGGTGCGCCCCTGCGAAATGCAACCCGGCAATGTCGGGCATTCGGCCACGAACACGCCGGCTTCGTCCGCATCGACAATGACCCGAAACTTCATTGCCCGCTTCTATATTCGAATTGAGCGAAGATCCGAGCCCGGCATCGCGGTCCGCTGCTCGAGGCCCCGGATCTGCGCCGCGCTCTGGGGGTCGGCCATGTGGCCGTATTGTGTCATCGGGGCCCCGAAACGAAGCCGCCCCCGGAGATCCGGGGGCGGCGAAAAGAGCGCTGCGTCGGGTCGGGCGACTATGGACAGCCGGGGGAGTCCGCGCTGAGCGACGTGGTCGCCGTCCTGCCGCAGGCGTCGGTGACCGTCAGGGTCGCCGTGCCGGAGCAGGGACTGGCGTCGGGGCAGGTGAAGGTGACGGACCCCGTGCTGCCGGCTCCCGTCGCGGACGGCGGGCTCGCCGCCGATCCGTCGGAATTCGCGAACGTCCAGCTGTAGGTGATGTTGCCGGTTCCCGTCGCCGAGAGCCCCGCCGTGAAGCTCGCGGTGTACTGGTGATTGCTTCCCGTGCACGTCGGAGCCGCTCCGGCCGCGGCGTTCGCGGCGGGTCCGGCGTCGTTGAAGGTCGAGTTGGTGAACGTCGCCGCGGTCGAGCAGCCCGTCGCGCCGTTGACGAAGGTCAAGGCGACCGTCGCCGAGCAGATGCCCGGCGTCACCGAGAAGCTGATCGTCTGCTGGCCGTTGACCTCGGTCGCGCTGACGCCGGACACGCTTCCCCCCGAGGCGCCGATCGCCAGCTGGCCGGGAGAGCCCGACGGGAAGAGATTCGTGCCGATCACGGTGACGGCGGTCGCCGAACCACCCGGCCCGGAGGCCGGCGTCGGGCCGCTCGTGATCGTCGGAACGTTCACGGTGAACGTCCCCGGCGAGCTCGCGGTCTCGCCGTCGGAGAGGAGCGTCACCTGGATCGTCCCTCCACTGCTCGGGCAGCCGGCCGGCGGCTTGGCCAGGATCTGCGTGCCCGTCACCGACAGGACCGTCCCCTGTTTCCCGCCGAACGTCACGAAGAGCGGCGCGACGAAGCCCTGGCCGGTGATCGTAACCGTCGTCGACGCATCGCCGTGATCCGGTGTGAACCCGAAGATGACGATCCCGACCGTGTAGGTGTAGTGAAGCGTCCCGTCGCTTTCGCAGGCTCCGCCGCCGCTGGTCACGCAGTCGATGTTCTTCACGACGACCTGGGCATCCGCCGGGAAGCTCTGGACGCTTCCGCCGAACGCCGACGCCGGCGGTGTGATCGCGATGATCTGCGACGGAGCGGCCGACACGATCTGCGCCTGAATTCTGTTGGTGCCCACGACGAAGAAGACCTGGACCTGCGTGCCGAAGTTGTTCCCCAGGATCGTCACCTGCGTGCCTCCCAGCTTGGAGCCCGAAGACGGAAGGATGGCGGTAACGACCGGCGCCGTCGTCGTGGGGTTCGTGAACGTAAAGCAGTCGGGAGACCTGAGCGCCACCCCGTTGACGACGACGTCCAGCTCCACGGGCGTCGCGGGCAGCGCGGCAAGCTCGGGGAAGGCGGGTGTCGTCACGGTGATCACGGTGCCTCCGCCGCTGACCGTGCCGGTCGCCTGATGCACGACGGCGCCGGAAACGAAGAGAACCGGTACCGTGGCCCCGTCGGCCCCGAAACCCCCGCCCGTGATCTGAATTTGGGTTCCGCCCGTGACCGGCCCGCTGTGCGGGTTCGCGCAGCTCGAAATGAACGTCGTCGCCCCGCCGTTGGTCGTGAAGGCCGCGGACGCGCTCGCGGGTGGCGACGTCTGCGTGCCGATGGTCACCGTTCCGTGGACGGTCGCGGTCCCGACCGAGTTGCTGCAGAGCGTCGTCGTCACGGCGCCGTCCTCGGAGAGGAGCGAGATCGTCTGGAGGCCGTTCTGGCCGAAGGTCCCGAAGTTCGTCGACAGAAGGATCGACGTGCCGTTGGGCACGACCGTTCCGTTCTGAGTGGCGCGCGCCGTTACCAGCGTGCAGTTGCCGGCGCTGACGGATCGGATCGTGTCGAAAGTCACGGAGAGGCCGTTCGAGCCGGTGCCCGGTTTGACTCCCGTCGGCCCCGGGCTGTCGGCGGAGCAGCCGGCCATGAGCCCCGCCGCGGCGATCGCCGCCAGAGCCACGATTCGGTTCAACGTCAGGCGCATCGGGGCCTCCTTGGTGGTCGGGATGTTCGCGTTGCGCATTCGCATCCTTCTACGCCGCGCTGTAGAGCACGAAGATGTCTAGCGTCGCCGGATCACTCTTGACGCGGGTCCCGGCCACCGTCTCGCCGTAGAAGGTGACCGTGATTCCGAGGTGGATCGTCGGTTGTCCGGTCTCCTGGTCGATCCCGCCGTTGAACGGCAGCAGCTGGTCGAACGGGGCCTGCTGGACGGCCGACGGCTGGATCACCGGGTAGTTGCTCAAGGTCGTCGAGCCGCCGAGCGGAATCGTGCCGCCAACCGTGAACGTCTCGTCCGGGGGGACCTTCGTGCCGCCGTCGAGCCGGGTGAAGTGCACGACGTACGTCTGGAGCTCGATGGTCTGGAAGCCGTTCGGGTCGGTGATGGATGTGTTCTTGGGATGGCTCGTCACGACCATGCTCGAGAGCTGGAGCGGCGCGCCCGTCGCGATGTTGAACGTCAACGACTGCGGTGTACCGGTGACGAGGTTCGTCGTCATGTACACCGGCGACTCCGTCTCTCCCTGCTTGTTCGTGCATCCCGCGGCGAACGGAAGGACGGCGGCGGCGAAAAGGAGGGCGCGTGTGATCGTTCGTTTCATCGTGAGCTCCCTCAGTGAATGATCCGCGGCGTGATGAAGATCAGCAGCTCGTCGTGGTTCTCGAGCTTCTGCTTCGTTCGGAAGAGATTGCCGATGATCGGGATCTTCCCGAGACCCGGCACGTAGTTGTAGCTGTCGTTGTCGTTCATCTGGAAGATGCCGCCGATCACGGCCGTTCCGCCGTCCTTGACGATGATCTTCGTGCGCGCCTGGCGGATCGACAGGGGCACGTTTCCTCCGCCCTGGATCTGAACGCCCGGCGCGGGCTCGCGCTTCTGGATGTTGACCTGCATCAGGATCGTCCCTTCGGCCGTGATCTGGGGCGTGACCTGCAGCTGGAGCGTCGCGTCGACGTACAGGACCGACGTGGTGTTGTTCACCGTCGTCTGCACCGGGATCTGGAGGCCCGTCTGGATCGAGGCGGACTCGTTGGTCATCGCGGCGACGCGGGGCGAGGAGATGATCTTGACGAGGCCCTGGTTTTCCGCGGCGTTCAAGGCGATGTCGAGGTTGAAGGTGTCGAGGACGTTGCCGAGCCGGAGGGCGAGACCGGTGGTCGACGGCTGGGCGGATCCGTTCGGACGCGTGAAGACCGTGCCCGCCAGGTTCCCGTTGTTCGGGAAGATGAGGTTCGTCGTGTTGCCGTGGGCGGCGTCGGCGACGCCCGAGAAGCCCCAGTTGACGCCGAGCGTATGGCCGAAGGTCTTCGTCGTCTCGACGATGCGCGACTCGATGATCACCTGCTCGGTCGGCCGGTCGAGGTTCTCGAGGAGCTGGAGGACGGTCGGCATGTAGTCCTGGATCTCGCGGATGATGAGGGTGTTCGTGCGCTCGTCCACGATCACGTCGCCGCGGGGAGACATGACGCGCTTGAGCGTCGCGGCGGCCTGCGAGACGTTGGCGTAGGAGAGCCGCTTGATGACGGTCTTCGTCGGGAGGGACGACTGGCGGGCGAGATCGAGCGCGGCGCGCTGCGTCTCCTCGTTCTGGAGCTTGCCCGTCGTCGCGATCCGCATGACGTTGTTCTCGATGATGTAGCCCAGGCCGTTCTGCTTCAGGATCAGCTCGAGGGCCTGGTCCCACGGAACGTTCTCGAGCCGAACGGTGACGGTCCCGCGCACGTCGGGGTCGATGACGATGTTCAGGCCGGTCAGCTCGGAGATCGTGCGGAAGACGTCCTTGATGTCGGCGTCCTTGAGATCGAGCGAGATCGGCTCTCCCGTGTACTGGGTCTCGCCGCCGCCGACGGTCCGCGATTTGTAGGTATTGGCGAGCTCCTGCTTGTCGACCGGCTTTTCCTGGTCGTTCAACATCACTTCGGCCGACTCGAACAGCGGGTCTTCCGACTTCGCGGCGGGCGCCTTCGCGGCGGGTTCGGCCGCGGCCGCTCGCGTCTCGACCGGTCTCGGCTTCGGCATCTTCCTGGCCTCGAGGACCCCGTGGGCGCGCCGGGACGGAGGAATGGAGTCGACGGCGGGCCCCGTCGCGAGGCTCGCCAGGTGTCCCTCGGACGTCTCGGTGGACGGCTCGGCGGAGCCGCGGGCCGATCGTGCCTGCGCGGTCTTCTCGACCGGCCGCTTGGGGAGCTCGATCGAGGGCTTCGGCTCGACGGGCGCCTCCGCGACGGTCGCGGCCGGCGGCACCGGGGACGGCGCCTTCACCGAGGGAGCGGGAGCTTCGGCGCGAACCGGCGCCGCGCCGGCCACCATCGTGCGCGAGGGCTCGGCCTTCGGGGCGGTCGGCGGAGCCGGGATCGCCGTTGCGACACTCTCGCCCAGGCGCACGAGGAGGCGCTCGCCGTCCCGCTCGGTCCGGTAAGGCCGGGTCCGGTCGAGATCGATCACGACGCGGGCGATCCTCTCGGGCGTCGTGCGGTACTGCGAGATCCGCGCGCGGAGGACCGGCCCGGCGCCGGGGATCACCCGCCGCGGAACCTGAGCCCGCACGCCCGCGACGTCGAGGACGATGCGCGGCGGATTCTCGAGCGCGAAATCCTGGACCGAGAGGGCGCCGTCGCCCAGGAGAGAGACGATCGCCGAGGCGGCGGATACGGAAGACACGTCGACGCGCTCGAGAGCGCGCGCCGCCTCGCCCCGGGGCACGTTGGCGGGTACGGGCGACGCCGCCGGGAGGTCCGCGGCAGTCACGATCGCCGGAGCCGCCGGGCTCTCCGGAGCGGGCGCGGCCGGAGTTTCCTGAGCGCCGGCGGCCGCCGACGCGTCCGCCGTCTTCTCCGCGTCGAAACCGACGGCGAGAGAGCGGCCCTGCGACGCGATCTCGAAATGCGCGCCGGCGCGGTGCTGGATCGTGATCCGGGTCTGGCGATGGCCGAGCTCCTCGATCGGCTCGACCTTGAGTCCCGTGACGAGCGCGCCTTCCACCGAAGGAGCGACGAACGCGTCCGACGGGTGGGCGCCCGAGAGGTCGATCACGAGCGTGTCGGGGCGCGGCTCGTACGACGTGTAGAGGAGCGGCGAATCCGCGGTGAGGACGACGCGCGCGCCGTCGGCGTCCTGCGAGAAGGCGGCCGAGTCGATCGTCGCGGCCGGTCGCGAGACGGGGGCGGCGGCGGCCACCGGCGTCGGGGAGGGAGCGGAAGTGTCGCGGGCCGCGGTTCCGGAATGGGTCGAGGAACACGCGACGGCGAGCCACCCCAGGGCGAGCGCCGCGTACCAGGTTCTTCGTGGATGCATCATTCCTCCCGTTCTCGCGAATCCCTTACCCCGATCGGTCATTCCGGTCTCGCGGGCGCGTTCAAACGCTTGACCACGTCCCGGAAAGGCTTGACGCTCTGGGGATCGTTGACGTTCTGCCGGAGAGTGAGCTCGTTGTTCTCCACGTCGAGCACCTCGCCGTCGAAAAGGACGTCCCCCTTGCGGAGGAGATAGCTCTTGTTGTCCGAGCCGCGGACCTGGGCGAGCCAGCCCGAACGGGTCTTCCAGATCCCCTGGAGCTCGAGCTCGTCGACCGAGAGGCCGGCGATCCCCGGAGGCCGCGATTCCCTCGACCGTTCGCGGACCAGGAGCGACTTGAACGGGTCCCGCCGGCCGGCGGGATCGTAGACGTACTGGCGTCCCTCGATGGTCGTGTCGTCGGGAGGGGCCGCGGGAGCCGCCGCCCCGGTCTTCGCGGCGGCGGCCGGGGCCGCGGGCCTGGCGGCGGGGGCGCTTTCCTTCTTCGCCTGCGCCGAGACGAGCGCGGCGGCGAGCAGGAACATCGCGGGGGCGAGGGTGCGCATCGTTCTCATTCGGGTGGCAGGTCCTTTCCCTTGATCGCCGCGGCGCCGCGCGAGACGTTCCCCGGCCTCGCCGGCGCCCCGGGCTTGCCCGGCGCCGCGGCCGCGGGCGCGTTCTCGTCGCCGGTGTAGATGAACGTCTTCGCGACGAAGGTCGCGTTGAGCGTCTTGCCCGCGACGTTGTTGATCCCGTTGATCCGGAGATCCTCGACGTTGATGATGCGCGAGAAATTCGCCATCCGGGAGAAGAACAGCGCGAGGTTGTGGTACGTCCCGTTGAGCACCACGTTGAACGGGTATTCCTTGTAGAAATCTTTCGGGATCGGCTCGTTGGTGCGGAAGACGAGGAGACTGAAGTCGCCCTGATGGATCAGCGCCTCGACCTTCTTGATCAGGTCCTCGGTGTCGCGCTCGGGCGGAAGCACCTGGAGCAGCTTGTGGAGCTCGAGCTCGAGCTTCTTGACCTCTTCCCGGAACTGCGCGAGCTTGCGCTCCGCGGCGCGCCCCTTCTCGATTTCGGCCGACAGCGACGCGTACTTCGCCTTCGCCGCGTCGATGTCGCGGCGGCGCGGCCCGAAGAACTGCCACTCGGCGACGCCGACGAGGATGCCCGCGATCACGAGGCCCGTGACCGCCGACTGCCACATCGGCTTATCCTCGAACTTGAAGAGATCGTCGAGCGCCATCTAATTCCTCGTCATGCGGCCGGCTTCGCCGGCGGCGCTGCGGCCGGAGGACTCGTCGTCGCCGGCGCCCCGGCCGGAGCGGCCGTCGGCTCCGTCGGCGACACGTACGTGAACGTCACGGCGAGCCCGAAGTTGTAGATCGGCCCCTCCTGGTTCAGCGACTGGAAGCGGGGCTCGGCGAAGTAAGGGCTCTTCTTCAGGTTCTCGATGAAGTTGGCGACCGCGTTGGGCGTCATCGCCTTGCCGTTGATCTGGATCGCGTTCCCGATCAGGTTCATGGTGTTCAGCCAGACCAGATCGGGGAGCGCCTTGGAGACCTCGTCCATCAGCCGCACCGGGCCGTGCTGGTTGCGCTTCAAGTCGTTGATCAGGTTGATCTTCGCCTCGAGGTTCGACTTCTTCTTCTCGTAGCCGTTGACCTCGTCGATGATCGACTTCAGCCGGTCGACCTCCGCCTGCGCCCGGCGGTTCTTCTCGTCCCAGTCGCGCTTGACGGTCGCGACGTGCCACCACATGCCGAGGAAGTAGAGGACGGCCAGCGCGAGGCAGCCGATGAAGACGAGGTTGTTGACCTTCCCGGTCGCGACCGCGGGCTGCGCCGCCCGGGCCGCCGTGCGTCCTTCCGAGAGAAGATTGATCTTGATCAAGCGATCACCCTCCGACCTGCCGGACCGCGAGCCCCACGGCGATCGCGAGCATCGGGGCGTGCTCGGAGAGCCAGTCCTCCGAGACGCCGCTTCCCGCGGTCTGGATCTGGCGGAACGGATTCATGATCTCGACCGAGATCCCGAACCGCTCCTTCAGCTGGGAATCGAGGTTGACGACCCGCGCGGAGCCGCCGGAGAGCACGATCTCGTCGATCCGCTCGGTCGCGGTCGTCGCGGTGAAGAAGTCGAAGGTTTTCTGGAGCTCCTGCGCCATGTCCTGAGAGACGGCCTGCAGGATCGGGAGGGCGGTCGTCAGCGACTGCTCCCCGACCTTCCCGCCGCGCTTCAGGGTCTCGGCCTGGTCGAAGCTCAGGTTGAACTCCTTCTGGAGGGCGTCGGTGTACTGGTTGCCCCCGAAGGAGATGTCCCGCCAGAAGATCGAGTTGAGCCCCGACAGCACGTTGACGTTCGTCACCGACGCCCCGATGTTGACGAGGGCGACGACCCGGCCCGGGGTGAGCGGATAGTTGACCTCGTAGGCGTTCTGGACCGCGAAGGCGTCGACGTCCACGAGAACGGGAGTCTTGCCCGCCTGGGAGATGACACCCGTGTACTCGGCGATCTTGTCCTTCTTGACCGCGACGAGAAGCACGTCCATCCCGTCGGCGGTCGCCGTGTCGAGGACGACGTAGTCGAGGTTGACGTCGTTGATGTCGAAGGGGACGTACTGCTCGGCTTCCCACCGGATCGACTCGGCGAGCTCGGACTCGGTCATCCGGGGGAGGTTGATCTTCTTGATGATGACGGAATGGCCGGAAAGGGAGGTGCCGAAATT
>DATFVB010000123.1 GCA_035260525.1 Thermoanaerobaculia bacterium | reverse complement strand
GATCGCAACGACGAGGCGCGGCGAGACGCGAGCCCGGCGGGATGCGGGTCGCCCGGCGGCGGGTAAGGCGTACCGAGAGCGTACGTCGTCCCGCCGCCGGGCGGCACGCGCCCGCCCGGCTCGATGTATCGCCGCGCCTGCCTCGGGCCGCGCCGGCTATCCCGAGGCGATCGTGGGCCGGCTCGCGACATCCGCCTCCGCCAGCCCCAGCACCTTGAAGAGCGGCACCTGCGAGACGAGGCCCTTCAGCGCGAAGAACCCCATCTGCGCGGCCGTGATGCGGTCCTTGACCGCCTCGTACGTCTCCGGTCCGATCACGATATCGCCGGGAGCCGCGACGAACTGCTCGATGCGCGCCGCGATGTTCACCGGCGTCCCGAGCACCGTGTAGTCGACGCGCCGATCCGATCCGATCTCCCCGACGACGACCTCCCCCGAATTGATCGCGATCCGCACCTCGACGGGCTTCTCCCCCGCCGCCTCGCGCTGGCGGTTCCATCCCTCCAGCGCCTCCCGGATCTTCAGCGCGGCCATGATGCCGCGCCAGGCGTGGTCCTCCTGGGCGATCGGCGCCCCGAAGAAGGCCATCGCCTCGTCGCCGATGAACTTGTCGAGCGTGCCGTCGACGGAGAAGACCGCCTCGGCCGCGTACGTGAAGAACGTGTTGAGCATCGTCGCGACCGTGTCCGGGGCCATCTTCTCCGACAGTGTCGTGAACCCGACGAGGTCGGCGAAAAGCACGGTGACGCTCGTCGTGCGCGCGCGCTTGAGCGACCCCGTCGCCGACGAATCCGCGATGATCTCCTCGATCACGGCGGGCGAGTGATAGCGCTCGAGCCGGGTCCGGATCCGCTTGTCCTCCTCGACGCGGGCGTGCAGGCTCGCGCGCTCGATCGCGACCGCCGCAAAGTTCGCGAGAGCGGTCAGGAGGTCGAGGTCCTCGCTCTTGAACGTGCCGACGTAGATCGGCGAGTCGACGTGGATGACGCCGATCACCGTGCCGCGGTCCCAGAGGGGGACGCACATCGCCGATCGGATGTGCTGGATCCGGATCGACTGGCCCATGTCGAACCGCTCGTCCTTCTGCGCGTCCGAGGTGAGGAACGCGACCTTCTGCCGGACGACCATGTCCACGATCGTCCGCGAGAAGGGCACATCCCCTTCCGCCGTCGTCGTCATGCGCGACGACTTCACGCGGGCGACGCGGGTCTTCAGCTCTCCCGTCTCGTCCATCAGGAGGAGGAATCCACGGTCCACGGGAAGGTACTCGAAGATCATGTCCATGACCTTCTCGAGCACGGCTTCGAGCTCGTCGGCCGAAATGAGGGTCTTGGCGACCTGGACGAGGATCTCGAAGACCTTGTTCTTGTACGCGAGGTCGAGCGACCCCCGTTTCTTGAAGACGGTCGAGTCCTCCGGCGGCGGCAGGTCCTTCTCGAGGCCGAAGTCCTGGTTGAATTCCGCGAGCGGCCGGATGAAGGTCGAGGTCGATTCCTTCTTGTCGGCCCCCCGCGGATAGCTCACGATCGAGGGGTCGTCGCGGAGCCGGAGCGTGAAGGTCCCGACCGAGAGCTCGTCGCCGTCCTTGACCGCCATGTCGGTGACGGTCTTCCCGTTCAGCCGGACTCCGTTGGTCGAGTTGTTGTCGCGCAGGAACCACGTCTCGTCCTTGCGGACGAGAATCGCGTGCTTGCGGGAAACGGAGAAGTCGTTCAGGACGACGTCGTTCTCCGACGACCTTCCGATCGAGATCTCCTCCTTCAGGAGCGTGTACACCTGCGGGCGACCGTCGACCTCGTAGAAGAGCTGGATCACTGGGGAGGAATTCTACCCCCGTCGCCGGAACGACCCCGCGCGGAGCTCGGGCCTTCGGGAGGCGCGGTCAGGCGCGAGCCCGACGGGATGCGGGCGTCCGACCCGCGGCCGCGGCGTACCGGGAGCGTACGTTAAGGCCGCGGGTCGCGGCGCACGCGCCCGTCCGGCTTGATGCATCACCGCGCCTATTCATTGGGGGGGTTTGAACTCGATGCGCACGAGCTTCATCGAGGGAATCGGGCCGCCGAGCGCGGTCGCCGGCCGGTATTTCCAGCGCTCCACTGCCGCGATCGCCGCCTCGGTCATCCCGAGCGGCGCCTGCCGCGTCGGCCGCACCCGGGTGACGTTGCCTTCCCGGTCGATTGAAACCTGCAGAACGACGGTCCCGGCGACCCGTGCCGCGAGAGCGGCGGGCGGATAGGTTGGTTCCACCTTCTGGATGAGCACGGCGGGAGCGATCTCGGCGCCCGCGCCCGAAAGCCCTCCCGGTGGAGCCGCCGAGGAGGGGGGCAATCCCGGAGCGGGCACGTCGTCGGGCATGCCGGGGATCGGCGACGGCGTCGGCG
This sequence comes from Thermoanaerobaculia bacterium, assembly GCA_035260525.1. Taxonomy (NCBI): domain Bacteria; kingdom Pseudomonadati; phylum Acidobacteriota; class Thermoanaerobaculia; species Thermoanaerobaculia bacterium. The sequence continues at coordinate 3,512 of DATFVB010000123.1, read as the reverse complement.
GCGCCTCGGAGGCCGGCGGGGCCTGCTCCGCGACGGAGATTCCCTTGACGACCTTTCCCGTCCCGGGCGTCAGCGCCGGCTCGGCCGGGTTGGCGGGAACGATGTCCACGTCCTCGGAGGAGACGAATCCCAGCGTGCCGTCGGGGAGCTTCGTCGCGTAATAGCCGTGGTCGACGGAATAGACGTCGAGTGAATCGCCCCGTTCGGCTTCCCCCCACACCGCGGCGAACGAGAAGGGAGCCAGCAGCAGCGGCGTGTCCTGGGCCACGTCGCCCGAAAGCGGCGCGAACTTGAAGATCGCCTCGGCGCGGCGCGCGCGGAGGGCCCGGTCGGAGTCCCGTTCGACCGCGTGGCGCGGGAGGTATCCCCCACGCCCCGAGCGGTCGCGCACGCGGCACCACGTCCCCTTCTCCTCCTCGATCGTCACCGCCGAGCCGCGTCCGAGGGCGATCACCGCTTCCGATCGCGAGTCCGGCGCCCGGCGCAGCTCGGCGCGCTCCTCCGAGACGGCGGCGGGCTCCGACGCTGGAGCGGCCGAGAAGGCCGCGTCCCGGCGCCTTCCGCGCGGCGCCACGGCGAACGTCAGGGCGAGCAGGATCATCGCGAGCACGCCGATCGCGACGGGAAGGTAGCGCCGGACCTCGGGGCGCGCCCAGAATCCCGGCCGGCGGTCCGGCCGAGGCCGCGTTCGTCGGGGAGCGCTCACGCCATCAGGGAGACGAGGATCGCCTTCTGCGCGTGGAGCCGGTTCTCGGCCTCTTCGAAGATCCGCGAGCGCGGGCCGTCGGCGACGGACGCGGCGACCTCCTCGCCGCGGTGCGCGGGCAGGCAGTGGAGGAAGATGGCGTCCCGCGAGGCTTTCTCCATCAGGGCGTCGGTGACCGAAAAGCCGGCGAACTTCTGCCGGCGGACCTGCGCCTCCTCTTCCTGCCCCATCGACGCCCAGACGTCGGTGTAGACGACGTGCGCGCCGGCGACGGCCTCGGCGGGATCGCGGGTGGTCGTGATCGCGGCGCCCGTCTCTTCCGCGTCCTGGCGGGCGGCCGCGACGATCTCCGGCTTCGGCTCGTATCCCGCGGGGCTCGCGACGGCGACGGACATCCCGGTCCGGGCGCCCCCGAACATCAGCGAATGGGCCATGTTGTTCCCGTCGCCCACGTAGGCGAGCTTCAACCCCGCGAGTCGGCCGAACGTCTCGCGGATCGTCTGGAGGTCGGCCATCACCTGGCACGGGTGGAGGAGATCGGTCAGCCCGTTGATCACCGGGACGGTGGCATGCCGCGCGAGCTCCGTGACGGTCTCGTGCGCGAACGTGCGGGCCATGATCCCATCGACATAGCACGACAGCACGCGCGCCGTGTCCGCGATCGGCTCGCCGCGGCCGATCTGGAGGTCGCGCGAGGAGAGGAACATGCCGAGGCCGCCGAGCTGGTACATCCCCGCCTCGAACGAGACGCGCGTGCGGGTCGACGATTTCTCGAAGATCATCGCCAGCGTCTTTCCCGAGAGCGTCGTGCGATACCGCGCGCGGTCCGTCTTGACGGCGTCGGCGAGGTCGAGGAGCTCGCCGATCTCGGCGGGCGTCCGGTCGTGGATCGAGACGAAATCCTTCTTCATGCGTTCCTCACGTATGTTCCGCTCCGCCCGTCGAGGGCGGCCGAGAGCGACTCCGCGTCGGTGATCAGCACCTCGCGGCCTCCCGCCTCCAGGAACTCGAGCGCCGCGTCGATCTTCGGGCCCATGCTTCCCTTCGGGAACTGCCCCGCGTCGGAGAGCGCCCGCGCCTCCGCCGGGGCGAGCGACGCGAGGGCCTGCTGCGTCGGCTTCCCCCAGTCCTTGTACACCTGCGGCACCCCGGTCAGGATGACGAAGAGGTCCGCCGCGAGGTTCGCGGCCAGCAGCGACGCGACGTAGTCCTTGTCGATCACCGCCTCGACGCCGCGCATCCGCCCCGAATCGTCGACGACGACCGGGATCCCCCCGCCGCCCCCGGCGATGACGATCTTGCCGCGGTTGACGAGCCACGCCACGATCTCCGTGTTCCGGATCGCCTTCGGCTTCGGCGACGCGACGACCTTGCGCCAGCCGCGCCCCGCGTCCTCGACGATCGTCCAGCCGCGGCTCTTCGCCAGAGTCTCGGCGCGCTCCCGCTCGAAGAACGGGCCGACCGGCTTCGTCGGCTTCCCGAAGGCGGGGTCAGCGGCGTCGACCTCGACCGTCGTGACGATCGTCACGACCTCCTTCTCGAAGCCGGCGGGCTTCAGCACGTTCGCCATCGCCGTCTCGAGGAGGAAACCCATCGAGCCCTGCGTCTGGGCCACGCAGACGTCGAGCGTCTGGGGCGGGATCCGGTCCGCCGCTTCCTCGACCTGGATGAGGATGTTCCCCACCTGCGGGCCGTTGCCGTGGACGACGATGAGCTCGTAGCCGCGATTCAACACCGGCAGGAGGCGGCGCGCCGCCTCCTCGGCCAGCCGCTGCTGCTCCGCCTGGGTCCCGTCGCCGTCGGGAGGGAGGAGCGCGTTGCCGCCGAACGCCACGACCGCGAGCGGCCGGACGAAGGAAAAGAAGGGCTGCGGACTCACGGATCCTTTCGCGCGAGAGGCATCGTCATGCAGCGCGGGCCGCCGCGCGCGCGAGAGAGCTCCGGACCCGCGATCTGGATCGCGTACTTCTTGTCCGTCCAGAGCTCGAGCTCGTCGCGGCCCATCAGGATGTCGTCCTCGTAGAGGATCTTGTATCCCCGGCGCGAGAGCTCCTCGGCGGTGCGCACGTTGCGCTCGTAGCAGACGATGACGCCCGGCGCGAGCGCGAAGGCGTTCGCCCCGTCGGTCCACTGCTCCCGCTGCTGCTGGATCGGATCGCTCCCTCCGCAGGCGACCGGTTTCAGGTCGATGCCGTTCTCCTTCAGGACCTCCAGGAGCGATCCCTTCGACGTGTAGGTGATCTCGCGGCCGGTGAGCGTCACCTGGTAGACGTCCGCCTCCTCCGGCCCCCCCTTGACGATCATCGGCCCGTAGCAGAGGCACTCGTCGCGGCTGATCATGGTGAAGACCGTGTCGAGGTGCATGTAGGACCGGCGCGCCGGGATCTCGACGGTGAAGATCTTCTTGATGCCCGTCTTCCCCTCCTTGAGCGACGCCGCGAGGTGCTCGACGGTCGCTTTCGAGGTGCGCTCCGAGATCCCGACGAGGAGGATGTCCTCGCGCGGGATCAGGATGTCGCCCCCCTCGAGCGACGGGCGCGACGTCGCGGTCGACAGGCGCGTGAAGTCGGTCGAGAACTCGCGGAAGACGAAGAAGTCCTTCGGCCTCTCGAACCGCCTGGAATACTGGAACACGTACCCCGAGAGGAGCGGCTCGCGCAGGCGCGCCGACGTCGCCATCGAGCCGAGGATCACGCGGTCGCCCAGAACGGTCTGCGGGTCGCGCACGAAGAAGGAGTTCGGCAGCGGCGGAAGCACGTAGAGCGTCTCGAGGCGGTCGGAGATCTGCCCATCCTCGCGGACGATC
>DATFVB010000122.1 GCA_035260525.1 Thermoanaerobaculia bacterium | reverse complement strand
CGGCGGCAAGATGGAGCTGCGCTCCTGGGACGTGTGTGCGGCCGTCCTCGCCCGCCTTCTCGGGAAGCCCGTGAAGTTCACGCTCACGCGCGAGGAGGAGCTCTCGGCGGGGCGGCGGCGGCACGCGGTGCGGATCTGGTCGCGCGTCGGCTTCCGGAAGGACGGGACCCTGATGGCCAAGGAGTGCCGGGCGCTCCTCGACGGGGGCGCCTACAACAGCATGGGGCCGACCGCGACGTTCCTGATCGGCAACTTCGGGGCCTTCCTCTACCGGTTCCCGGCCTACCGCTACGAGGGGCTCCACGTCTACACCAACAACGCCCCGGCGGGCGCCATGCGCGGCCTCGGCGCCCCGCAGGCTCTCTTCGCGACGGAGAGCCAGATGAACGCGGCCGCCGAAGACCTCGGCATCGATCCGATCGAGCTTCGCCTGCGCAACGCCATGCGGCCGGGCGACGAGATCCCCGGCATCGCGACGGTCTCGACGTGCGCGTTTTCCGAGTGCCTCGAGGAGGTCGCCCGGCGGACCGAATGGAAGGCCCGGCGCGCGCGGAAGACCCCGGGTCGGGGAATCGGGATCGGCTGCTACAGCTTCATCACCGGCGGGGTCTTCAACTGGTTCGACACGCACTATCCCTTCAGCGCGGCCGAGATCCGGGCGTACTCCGACGGCACGGTCCATCTCCTCACGATGGCCGCCGACATCGGGCAGGGGTCGGACACGGTGCTCACGCAGATCGTCGCCGAGGAGCTCGGCCTTCCGATGAAGGACGTCCGGCTCACGTCGGCGGACACGGCGATGACGCCGCAGGCGGACGTGGGCACGTGGGGGAGCCGCGTGACGCTCATGGCGGGCAACGCGGTCCTCGCGGCGGCGGCGCAGATCAAGGCGGAGCTCTTCCGCATGGTGTCTCTCAAGTTCGACCTGAACGTCATCCACGAAATGGAATGCAAGGAGGGGATGGTCCGCGCGAAGAATCGTCCGGACCGGGGAATCCGCTTCGGCGAGGCCGTGGCGATGTTGCAGAAGGCCAACCGCGGCGAGCCCCTGGTCGTCCGCGGGACCTACACCCCCCGCGACATGGGGCTCGTCACGCCGACCTTCAGCTTCGGCGCCCAGGTCGTGGAAGTCGACGTCGACCGCGAGACCGGCCTCGTGAAGGTCGAGAAGATCGTCACGGCGCACGATTGCGGGCGGGCCCTGAACCCGATGGCCGTCGAGGGCCAGGTGGAGGGATGCGTCCAGATGGGGCTCGGATACGCGCTGTCGGAACAGGTCGTCGTCCGGGAAGGCCGCACGCTGAACGCGAACTTCCTCGACTACAAGATGCCGGGCGCGCTCGACATGCCCGAGTGCGAGCTGTACCCGGTCGAGGTCCTGGAGCCCCGCGGCCCCTTCGGCGCGAAGGAGACGGGAGAAGGGCCCGTCTCTCCCACGGCGCCGGCCATCGCCGACGCGGTGTGGCACGCGACGGGGTTCCGGGCGCGGGCGCTGCCGATCACTCCCGAGAGGCTCCTCGACGGGCTCGACGCGGCGGCCGGAACGCCGAAGAAGGAGCAGCTCACGGAGTCCGTCGGGCCGTCCTGCGGGATGGAGTGAGCCTCCGGATTCAGGCGCTCCGCTGGACCGCGCCCTTTCCTTCGGCGATCGCCTGCTTGACGCGGTCGGGCGTCATCGGCAGCCGGTAGAGGCGGGCGCCGACCGCGTCGAAGACGGCATTGGCCATCACGGCTCCGGTCGCGACGATCGCCGGCTCTCCTCCGCCCTGCGGGGCGAGGTCGTCGTTCTTCACGAGGACGGTCTCGATCGACGGCACCCAGGAAAAGCGGGGCAGCTCGTAGCTGTCGAAGTTCCGGTCGAGGATCTCTCCGCCGCGGAAGCGGAGCTCCTCGGCGAACGTGTACCCGAGGCCCATCGTCACGGAACCTTCCATCTGCATCTTCGCGCCGTCGGGATTGACCACCGTTCCCATGTCCTGGGCGACCACGATCCGCGAGACCTTCACCTTTCCGCTCGCCCGGTCGACCTTCACCTGCGCCATGAGCGCGACGTCGGATCCGGCGTCGGCGCTGCAGGCGACGGCGCGCCCCTGCCCGCTCGGACCGGGCGCTCGCTTCCATCCGAACGCGTCGGCGGCGGCCTGGAGCACCTTGCGCATTCTCGCGTCGCTCGTGTTCCGAAGTCGGAACTCGAGCGGGTCGGCGCGCGCCGCCGCCGCCATGACGTCGATCTGGGACTCGCGGGCGAAGACGTTCATGTTGGCGCCGGGAGCTCGCCACGGGCCGACGGCGAAGGGATGGACGCTCTGTCCCGCGCCCGCCTTGCCGTACACCGTGCGTCCGGACGAGCGGATCCGGGCGTTCGGGACGTCGTAGAAGAGGTCGGCCGAGCGCGAACCCGCCGCGTAAACGGTGTAATCCCACAGCGTGATCTTCCCGTCGCGGTCGATCGCGGAGACGATCTGGACGACGGAGGCCGGGTCGAAGGTGTCGTAGAAGAACTCTTCCGCGCGCGTCCACGACACCTGTACCGGGCGCCCGGTGATCTGCGCGAGGCGCGCGGCTTCGACGGCCTGGCGGTCGGCGCTCTTCCCGCCGAAGCCCCCTCCGACGTAGGGCGTGATGACGCGGACGTTCTTCGCGTCGAGCTCGAGCGCCTCGGCGACGCGGTCGCGCGTCGGAAACGGGGTCTGGGTCGAGGCCCACACGGTCGCTTTGCCGTCTTTCACCTCCGCGAGCGCGGCGTGGGGCTCCATCGGCGCGTGGGCGACGTAGCCCTTGCGGTACGTGGTCTCGAACACCCTCGCCGCGGCCGCGCGCGCGCCCGCGAGATCGCCGCGATTGAGCTGCTCCTGCGGCGGCGGCGACGTTTTTACGACGTGGTCGAAAATGTTCTCCGGGTCGCGCGGGTCGTCGGGCTTTTTCCACTCGGCGTGGACGGCCTCGAGCGCCCGCGCGGCCGCTTCCCGATCCTCGTGCAGAACGGCGACGAGATCGTCTCGTTCGACGACCGTGACTCCGGGCAACGTCCGGGCCGCCGAGAGATCGATTTTCGCCGCGACCGCCTCGTGCGCGGGCGGGCGCAGGATTCGCGCGTGGAGCATTCCCGGCACGCGAATGTCGGCCGCGTAGCGGGCTTGCCCCGTCACCTTTTCGCGGCCGTCGAGCCGTTTCGGTGAACGGCCCATCAGCTTGAACTCGGAGACCTTGCGCAGGACGGCCTTCTCCCCGATCAACCGCGAGATCCGCTGGCCGCGGGCGAGCTCGCCGTAGGTGACGCGGCGGGAGCGGTCACCGGCGACGGAAACCACGCCGTCTTCGACGACGAGCTTTCCCTTCGGGACGCCGAGCTTTCGGGCCGCCATCCCGACGAGCACCGCGCGCGCTTGGGCGGCGGCGGCGCGAAGCGCCGGGCCGAACATCCGGGTCGTCAGCGACCCGAACGTTCCGCGGTCCCACGGGCACTGGTCGGTGTCGCCGAGGACCATCGTGACCGATGCGAGCGCGACCCCGAGCTCTTCGGCCGCCATCTGGGCCTGCGAGGTCATCACTCCCTGGCCCATCTCGATCTTCCCGGAGAAGACGGTGACCTTGCCGTCCGGGTCGATCCGGAGGTAGGCGTTGACGTCCTCGGGATAGACGCGGTCGCGGTTCTGCGCGAGGAGCTCGGAGGGACGGAGGCTCACGAGCACGACGACGCCTCCGCCGAGGAGCTCGACGAAGCGGCGGCGGTCGATCCCGGCCGCGGCGCTCACGACCGCGCCCCCGCGCGCGACGCCTGTTCGATCGCGGCGAGGATCCTCTGGTGCGCTCCGCACCGGCAGAGATTTCCTTCCATGCCTTCGACGATCTCGGCGCGGGAAGGATGGGGCCGCTTGTGGAGCAGCGCCGCGGCGTTCATGAGCATCCCGGACGTGCAGTAGCCGCACTGGAAGCCGCCCTGGTCGATGAAGGCTTCCTGGAGGGGGTGCGGCGCGCCGCCGGCGGCGAGACCCTCGATCGTCGTCACGTCTTTCCCCTGGATCTCCTTCACGGCCGTCTGGCACGACCGCACCGCCTCGCTGCCGATCATCACGGTGCACGCGCCGCAGACTCCCTCGCCGCAGCCGTACTTCGTGCCGGTCAGGGCGAGGTCGCCGCGCAGCACCCAGAGGAGCGTGCGGGCGTCGTCGGTGTCGAGGGTAGTCGGCCGCCCGTTGAGTCGGAAGCGGATCGAAGTCTTCATGCGAGCCTCCTTCCCGGGCGGAACCGGTCGAAAGAAGAATGCTACGCCCCGACTCGCCGCGCCGGCAAGGGCCCGCCGCCCGGAGAGGTCGCCTTCCGTCGTTGTGGCAAACTGGACTCCGTGGCGAGCGCCGTCGAGATCCTCGCGATCGTCCGCCTGGCCCGGCAGTGCGCCTCCGATGGCGTCCCCGCCGTCCTCGCCCGGCTCGTGTCGGTCGAAGGCTCCCACTACCGGAAGCCGGGGGCCCGCATGCTCCTCGCCCGGGACGGCCGTTCGGCGGGAGCCATCAGCGCCGGCTGCCTCGAGGCCGACCTCCGCGAGCGGCTTCCCGGCGTCCTCTCGAGCGGGCGTGCCGAGATCGTGGAATACGACTCCCGGACGTTCGAGGACCTCGTGTGGGGACTGGGGTCCGGATGCAACGGGCGCGTGCGCATCCTGCTGTCTCCGCTGACGGCATCGCTCCGGGAAGCGCTCGAACGCGCAGGGGCGACGCTTTCGGGAGGCGCGGCCGTGCGCCTCTCGACGGTCGTTCTGGCGCCGGCCGGCTCGGACCGTCCGGCGGGGGAGGTCCGCCTCCTCGCGGCGGGGGAGTCGATACCGGAAGAGGACGGCGCCGAGGTGATCGTCGAGGAGATCCCTCCTCCGATATCGCTCCTCATCGCGGGTTGCGGTTCGGACGCCGTCCCCGTCGCGCGAATGGCGGCGGAGCTGGGATGGACGGTCTCCGTTCTCGCGGACCACGATCTCTCGTTCGTGCTCGAACGGTTCGCGGGTCTCCCGGTCGCCCATGCGGGCGGAAACGCGTCGGCGTCGGCGGTTCCGGTCCATCCGCGCAGCGCCGCCGTGGTCATGTCGCACAGCTTCGCGGACGACGCCGCGGCGCTCGCGGCTCTCCTGCCGCGCGGGTTCCCTTACCTCGGCGTCCTCGGGCCCCGTGAGCGGACGCGGCGGCTGCTCGCGTCGTGCGGCGGCTCCGAAGCGGCGGAGATCCATTCGCCGGCGGGATTGAATCTCGGTGCCGAGACCGCCGAGGAGATCGCGCTTTCGATCGTCGCGGAGATCCAGGCGACGCTCA
>DATFVB010000121.1 GCA_035260525.1 Thermoanaerobaculia bacterium | reverse complement strand
GTCGTCGTCCGCGGGCGTGCCCACCAGGAAATGCTTGCCATCCGGAAAGACGTCGTAGCGCCAATTGAACTCGGAGCCGCGAGACGGCACCTGGAAGAGGGGGCTGATCGCCGTGACCTCGAATCGGGACGCAGCCGTTTCGACAGCGGCGGCCATCAGCCAATTGTCGCGGCTGAAGAAGAAGAGCTCCTTGCCGTCACGTGACCAGCGGGGTTCCCGGCCGCCTTCTTGCGACACCTGCCACATGTCGCCCGGTCGAGGGAACGCGGCGACGTAGATCTCGACCCGGCCCGTGGCATCCGAGGAGTACGCCACGAAGCGGCCGTTCGGCGAGAACTGGGCGCCGTCCTCCTGAGCCGCGGTTGCCGTGAGCGTCGTCGGCTCCCCGCCTCCGACGAGCGGCAGGATCAGGATGTCGGTGCCGGTCTTCTCCGTTTCCTCCGTGAAAAGAAGGAACCGACCCGTCGGGGAGAAGGAACACGCCGCGACGGAAGAAGCGCGGCGCTCGATGAGCGCCTGGACCGTCCCCGAGCCGTCGGCGGCCTTCAGGAGAAGCCTCGCCGCTCCCTCCAGCCCTCCCTCCATCGCCAGATGCGAGCCGTCCGGGAACCAGGCTGCCGACGTATGGTCGTCGTCGTCGAGGGTGAAGCGACTCCTCACGCCCGACTTCGTGTTGATGAGCCAGATGCCGGAAATCCCCCGTTCTCCGAGGATTGCGACGGCCGCGCGCGAGCCGTCGGGGGAAATCGTCGGGCTCCCGTCGTCGAAGAAAGTCGTCGGCTCGCCGAGAGTGTCGAGCACCCGGCCCGACCGATCGTACCGCCGCAGCACGTCCCTCCGCAGGAGCTTCCCGGTCTGGTACGCGAGGACCCCGTTCGTCGACACCGAGAAGGATCCTCGGCTGTAGCGTTCGTCCATCCGCGCGTTGGCGGCGATCGTGACGGCTTCGCCCCGGGTCGCGAGGCTTCCGAGGTCGAAGGGCTGGGCCACGAGAATTCCCTGCCTCATGAAGAGAATGTGGCCGGAAGCGTACGCGACGTTCGAAGCCACTCTCACCACGGGCTTCCGGCCGGGCGCGTCGATGGAGCCCGCATAGACGACCGGTTCCTCGCCGGCGCCTGCGCCGCCGCCCCGCGCGAGATACAGGAAGTGCCGCCCGTCCGGGAGGAACTCCGGGTAGCGATGCGTGGCTTCTCCACCGGCCTTGTCGAGCCTTGTCACCGCGGTCGCGACGCCTCCCTCGGCCGGCACGCGAAAAACAGGCGAGGCGTGATTCGGGGTGAAGAGGATCGTGCCCGTCGCATTCCAGGACCCGCCGCGCGGATTGATGGCGGTCGCGAGCGTCAGGACGGGCCCTCCCTCGGCGCCGACGCGCTTCAACTTGCGATGCGCGAAGAAGCCGAGCGACCGGCCGTCGGGTGACCAGAACGGCTGAGAAGCGCCTTCGGTCCCCTCGAGGGGCCGGGCTTCGCCCGAGTCGAGCGCCTGAATCCACAGCCGGTCGGATGCCATGCCGGAGTGAGCGCAGTAAGCGAGGCGGGCGCCGTCGGGCGAGAGGGCCAGGAGGTTCGGCGCGGTCGAGTTCGAAGAGAACCGGACGCCCTGCGACGGGAGAATTGCCGCCTTGATCGGGCGCGGTGCCGCCGTCCGTCGCATCGCCGTCACCGCGGCGATCAGAGCGACGGCGAGCGCAGCGCCGGCGGCTGTCCACGCCACGCGCTCCCGGATTCGGCGACGCGCACCGAGGACGGTCGCTCCCGCTTGCGCTCCCGTCTGCGCGATCCAGACGAGCTCGTTGCGAACGTCGCGGGTGTCCTGCCAGCGGTCCTCGGGGTCGTTGGCGAGACACATTTTCACGAGCCGTTCGAACGCGGGGGGAGCCAGAGAATCGAGCTCCGGGACCGGCCTCGGCTCCGGCTTCAGGATCGCTGACATCAGCGACGCCTGGCTCGCGTGCGCAAACGCAGCCTTCCCCGTCGCCATCTCGTAGAGAACGCACCCGAAGGCGAAGATGTCGGTTCGCGGATCGGCTTCCTTCCCCTTGAGCTGTTCGGGCGCCATGTACTGAAAGGTCCCCATGATGGCGCCCTTGTCGGTCAGCGGTTGGCTCGCCGCCGGTCGAGCCGGGAGGACGGAGAGATCGGAAACAGGCTCCTCGCTGGCAGCGAACTTCGCCAGGCCGAAATCGAGGAGCTTGACTCCCGATTTCGTCAACATGATGTTGCCCGGCTTCAGATCCCGGTGCACGATCCCGGCGCGGTGCGCGCGGTCGAGCGCGTCGGCGATCTCGACGCCGAATTTCAGCGCCTGATCAGCGGGCAGCGCGCCCCTGTCCAGCCGATCCGCCAGCGTCTGACCTTCGAGGAGCTCCATGACGAGATACTCGACGCCGTTCTGGCTGCCCACGTCATGAATCGCACAGATGTTCGGATGGGAGAGCGCTGCGATGGCTCGCGCCTCGCGTTCGAATCTTTGCTTGAGCCCCGGATCTCTCGAGAGGTGAGGAGGCAGCACCTTGATCGCGACCTCGCGCCCGAGTCGCGAGTCGCGCGCCTTATAGACCTCGCCCATCCCTCCCGCACCGAGGGGCGAAAGAATCTGATAAGGGCCGAGACGGGCGCCCAGGAGGCTCAGGCTTCCTCCTTTTGACGGGATTGTATCTATTGGACGGAATTGTATCCTCTACGCCAGAAGGGTGGCCGCGGATGGCCGGCCCATCCCGGACGTCGGGAGCCCCTATCCCCTGCCGCGCTGGCCAGAAGCCTGGAGAGCGAAAAACCAGTTCCCGTGTCGGAGTTTCAGACGTATCGCGCCGGGCAGGTTCCCCGCCTGGCCCCCCTTCCCTCACGCGCGTTTCATCCTGATCCCCAGCGTCAGCCAGAAGATCCAGGACACGGTGGTGACGATGGCGATGGCGGTCGGAAACCAGAAGGCCGTGATGGCGAGCAGAGAGTAGAGCACGAAGGCCCCGTACCCGTTTCTGTTGTTTTCGCGCATCGTCGATTTCGATCTTTCGTCCCTGACGAGATGGTTCCTCAGCGCCGCGCCCGTGACGAGGATCCAGCCGATCGCCTGAACGGCCAGGACGGCGTCGTACAAGACGACGGCGGGAGCGGCGTGGTCCGTCCAGAGAAACGTGCCCAGCAACGACGTCGGAAACGGGATGAACACGACGGTCAGCAGCAGGAAGCCGTTGGCATAGATGAACGACGCGGATGTCTTGTTCACCAGCCCGAGCGCGCCGTGGTGATTCACCCAGGTGACGAGGATGATGCCGAAGCTCAGCACGAACGCAAACACGGAGGGCGCCAGGTGCTGGAGCGCGCGCCAGAATTCGGCGGTGCTGCCAATACTGTCCGTCGAGGGGAGCTTGATGTCGATGATCAGGAGCGTCAGCGCGATCGCGAACACCCCGTCGCAGAACGCTTCCAACCGGGCGTTGGCGTGGGCTTCTCCCATGGCTTTACGGGCCAATCCGTTTCTCGAACTTCGGATTCCGACGCCGCGGCTCGAACGCCGGGTGGATCTTCAGCAGCGCCGCGGCCATGACACCCGCGCCCGGCGGCACAGATATCTCGTCGGCGCCGAGGCGGGCGCCGAAGGACGGGCTCAACGGCTCTCCTTGATGATCCCGGAATTCTAGCGCGAGCCGGCCCGGGTCATGCCGGAGCATGGGCGGTCGCTGAACAAATTCGGGACGTGCCCGTATCGTGTTTCAGCGATCGAGGCGGAGATGAGTCGGGGCGATCTCCGCGAAGGGAGAGAAGGCGTCATGAATTCGACCAGGAAGACCGCGCGAACGATCGGCATCCTGTACGTGCTGATATCCATACCCGGCATTTTCGGGCTGCTGTACGTCCCGTCCGTTCTCGTCGTTCGCGGCGACGCGGCGGCCACGGCCCGCAGGATCCTCGCATCCGAGACGCTGTTTCGCGGCGGCATCGTGGCGGACCTCCTCGGCCAGGCCGCTTTCATCCTCGTGGCCCTGGCGCTCTACCGTCTGCTGAGAGGCGTGAACAAGGTACTGGCGGTGCTGATGGTGATCCTGCTCGTGGTCCAGATCCCCCTCGCGTTTGCCGCCGAAATTCACCGCCTCGCCGTCCTGAACATCCTGGACGGCGCCGGCCCCGCGGCGGCCTTCAGCGAGGCGCAGCGCAACGCGCAGGTGATGATGTCGCTCGACTCCTTCAGTGATGGGATGCTGGTCACGGAGATATTCATGGGCTTGTGGCTGTTCCCGTTGGGCGTCCTGATCTGGAGATCGGGCTTCCTGCCCCGCTTCCTGGGCGTGCTGTTGTTCATCGCGGGGTTCGCCTATCTCGCCGACACGCTGACGTGGCTGCTCTTGCCGGTCTACGGCCACGCGGTCGGCAGGATCGCGGGACAGCTGCGACCCCTGGAGCTGGTAACGCCGCTCTGGATGCTGGTGATGGGCGCGAGGGATCGGCCGCTGGCGGAGTGATCCCGCGCCGCCGGGGGCCCGGCCGATGTAGCATTCCCTCCCTAGGAACCACGCACCATGACGGACAACACGGAACTCGTCG
>DATFVB010000120.1 GCA_035260525.1 Thermoanaerobaculia bacterium | reverse complement strand
GCGGGCCGAAGTAGTACCAGAAGAAGCGGGCGACGAGCGCGAGCCCCGCCGCCACCAGCACCGCCGCCGCGGCGGAGAACACCTTGAGCGGCTTGTAGAGAGCGGTGATCCTCAGGATGTTCGCGCCCGAGACGAGAACGTAGTGGAGGTTCGAGCGCACGATCCGCGAGCGGCGCTCGGTCGGGCGCGCGTGCACGGGCACGGAGCGGACCCGAAGCCCCTTGGATCCGGCCTGGATCAGCGTTTCGAGCGTGTACGTCATCTTCGAGAAGACGTTGAGCGAGCGGGCGGCTTCGCGCGAGAGCGCGCGGAATCCCGAGGTCGCGTCGGCGACCTCCGTTCCGGAGACCTGGCGGACGACCCACGACCCGGCGCGCTGGAGGAACCGCTTGCCGGGAGAGAAATGCGGGAGCGCGTAGGCCCTGCGGTCTCCCACGACGACGTCGGCCTCTCCCCGGACGATCGGATCCGTCAGGAGGGGCAGGTCGTCGGCCTCGTACTGGCTGTCGGCGTCGAAATTGACGATGCAGTCGGCGCCCATCGCGAGCGCGTGCGCGACTCCGGCGTTGAAGGCGGCGGCGAGGCCGCGATGGATCGGGAGGCGGAGCACGTCGACGTCTCCCGCCCGCCGGGCGGCGGCCGCCGTGCCGTCGGTCGAGCCGTCGTCGACGACGAGGACCGCGACGCGGGAAAACCCGGCGACCGACTTCGGGAGCGCCGCGATCGCGAGCCCGATCTGGTCTTCCTCGTTGTAGGCGGGGATCTGAATGACGAGGAGGTTCATGCTATTGCCGGAAGGCTATCTCAACTCGGCCGGGCTCCGGCGCGGCGATACCTTCGCGGGAGCTGGCTCGGGTGACCGGGGCGAGTCTCGCCCGGGCGGCTCGGGTCAGAACCCGCGACCGGCCGGTCGAGACACCCTCGCTGGCGCTCCCGCTCCCGCGGCGCAAGTCGTCTCGCCGAGCGTTGCGCGAGACTTCGTCACGCCGCGAACGGCACGGGCAAGCGCCCGTCGCCCTCGACGTACCGAGCAGGTACGCCGTGAACGCCGCAGGCCGCCGCGCCTCAGCGGCTCTCCGGAGACAGCGGAAGCGTGAACGTTCCGCCGCCGCCGCGAATCTCGAGGAGGCGCGCCGCGCCCGTTCCGGCGATCGACACGCGCGAGCCCCTCCAGGCGCCGGTCAGGAAGACGCTCGCGAGGCCCAGGCTTCCGGTCCGGACGGGACGGTACACGAGGTCGAGCCTCGGCGCCGCCGGAAACCGGCGGGTCGAGATCGCGCCGCCGCCGTCGAGAGGGACGAGCGCGAGCTCTCCCGCGCCTTTGCCGAGGCGGTAGCGTCCCGGAACCGATCCGCGGTCGCCGTCCACGTGCCACGCGACCGCCGCCGCTTTGCCGGCGGGTCCGCGTGCCTCGTCGAGGACGACGATGGGGCCGGGGGAGGAAAAGACGATCGTGCGGCGTCCCGTCCATCCGCGCCAGCCGGAGAGCGTCGTGACGCTGCCGGCGGTGGCGCCGGGATCGAAACGCTCGACGCGCGCGGTTCGCGGCGGGTCCTGCGCCCAGGGCCCCCCGAAACCGGTCAGGCGCGACAGGACCTCCGCGAGCCCGGTCGGCTCGACGAGCAGGCCGTTCAAGCCTTCGCGGGGAATGCGCTTGTCGCGAAAGAGCCGGCGCTCGAGGGGGAGGAAGGCGTAGGGTTGGCCGCCGCGCTCGGAAGCGAGCGTCTCGCCGCCGCTCCGGAGGAGCGTCACGGTGTTCGTCGCCTTGTACCGGTGCCATCCCTCGAAGCGGAGATTGACGAGGAGATACGGATCCGCCTCCCGCCATCCGCCGCGGAAGACGATCTTGTCCGGGGCGAGCGGCCCGACCCGCGTCGGCGTTCCCGAAGGGCCGTAGAGGAGACAGCTCCCGACGTCGGGAGCAACTCCGCGGCCTTCGACCGGACGCTCGACACCGGGCTGCGCCCACATCGTCTCTCCATGCTTCTCGGCGGCCTCCAGGTCCCGGGCTGCCACCCAGAGGAGCCGCGGATCACCGAGAAGAGAGGCGCCGAGATACGCCGTCGGCAGCGCCGGCGCTCCGGAGGGGTTGTAGTCCGGGAAGAAGCCGTCGGGCGGCGTCTGGAGGAGGAGCCATTCGAACGATCGTCGCACCGGCTCGATGGGCGGCGGGCCGGACCGGAGCGACTGCAGGTAGGCGTTGGTGATCCACTCCGACTGGTAGGAGAAGGAGTCGTCCGAGTTCCGCCACCGGGCCCGCCAGCCGCGCGGCTCGCGGTCGAGATACCGGCGGTTGGCGGCGGAGAGCTCCGGCGGCGCGAGCCCTCCCGCCTCGATCGCGGCGAGGAGTCCGGCTCCGTTCTCCTGGTTCTCGTAAGGCCCTTCGGGTCTCTTGCCGTAAGCCGCGCCGTAGATGACGTCGTCGATCCCGGCGGCCAGCGCGCGCCGGTCGATCGCGGCGAACCACTCCGCGGCGCGCTCCCGCTCGGCGGCGGAAAAAAGGCCGGGGAACACGGCGCTCACGCGCGAGTAGTAATGCGCGCGAAGAGCCGCCGCGTACTGCCAGAACTTCGTGCGTCCGTGCCGCGACAGATCGCCCCGCGCGATCTCTCGCTCGAGGCTCTGGCGGAAGCGATCCGCCCAGCGGCGGTCCCCGGTCGCGAGCGCGAGCATCGCCTCTTCCGGAGGCCCTTTCTTCGGGTTCGCGGCGACGGTCGCGAGAAGCCGGTCGAAGACTTCCTTTCCGCCGTACGTCGCGGGGTCGGCGGGAGCCTTCCCGCAGAGGAAAGGCGATCGCGCCGAGATCCCCGGAAAGGAAGGCGGAGCGGGATCGGAGAAGCTCGCCTGGTACGCGGCGATGAACCCGGCCGTTCCGGCCGACACGAGGATCGCGGCGGCCGCCGCGAGGAGCGCCGGCCGGGCGCCGGTGCCGCGCGGGGGTTCCCGTTCCTTCGCGAGCGCGAGGGAGGCCGCAAGGAGCGCGAGCCAGACGAGCGCGAGGAGCGCCGCCTCGAGGGCGACGAAGAGCTCCTCGTGCGCGAAACGGCATTCGAGCTCGAGCGCCGCCATCGGGACCGCTCCGGCCGCCGCGGCGAGGGCGAGGATGCGAAGCGCCGCCGGCACCGCTCGGCTCCGTCCGCCGGCGGGAACCGCGGCCCCGACGGTCAGTGCGAAGAAGAGCGCGAGGGCGACTGCGCCCCCGATCGCGCTCCGGAGCGCGGCGGCCGCGACCGCGCCGGCGGAGGCGGCGGCGAGCAGCGCCGCCGAGGTCTTCGGGAAGATCCACCGGCCCCCTTCCGCCCGCCACGGGCGGCAGAAGCGGCTGGCGGCGAGGACGGCGGCCACGAAGAGAAAGCGCGCGAGGAGCCCGCCGGCTGAGAACGCGCTTCCGGCCGCGGCGCGGGAGCCTTCGAGCA
>DATFVB010000119.1 GCA_035260525.1 Thermoanaerobaculia bacterium | reverse complement strand
CCCGTCGGGAAGGAAAGAGCGCCGGCGACGGGCAGGACGCGTCCCGGCGGCGCCGCCGCGTCTCCCCCCGGAAGAAGGTCGCCGGCCGCGAGCTTGCGAGCCGCGAGCCCGTCGAACGCGGACGACGCCAGAGTGGACCGGCTGCCGAGGACGGGCGGGACGCCGACTCCCCCGCTCACGGCGACGTAAACGCGCAGCCCTTCGCGCGCCGGTCCGACGACGAGCCGGTCTCCCGCCCGCAGCGCGATCGTGCGCGTTCGATCGGCCGCGACGCCGTTCACCGACACTTCCGCGGACGCTCCCGCGACCCCGACGCCGACCGCGCGCTGCGCCTCGAGCTCGATCGATCCGAGGGCCGCTTCGAGCAGGGCGGCTCCGGCCGGGTTTCCCGCCAGCCAGTTCGCGGCGGCGGCCGAGAACGGATCGGCGAAGCCCGACGCCGGAACCCCCCACCGCGTCGCGCCGCGGCGTCCCGCGTCCTGCACGGTCGTGAAGAAGCCGGGGCGAACGACCCGAAAGGCGTTCACGCGCGGCGCCCCCGGGCGGCGGCGAGCACCGGAAATCTCCATTCCTCGACCGCGATGAATCGGACGAGGTCGCCCGGCGCGAGCACCGCCGGAGGGTCGCGGCGAAATTCGAAGAGCGCCGCGGGAGACCGTCCGATGAGCCGCCACCCGCCCGGGCCGGATTCCGGATAGATCCCCGTGTAGGGACCGCCGATCGCGACCGAGCCCCAGGGGACGTGGACGCGGGGCACCGCGAGGCGCGGGCTCGCGAGCGCTTCCGGGAGCCCCGCCAGGTACGCGAAGCCCGGCGAGAAACCGAGGAAGGCCACGCGGTACTCGGCGGCGGAATGGATTTCCGCGAACGCGGCCGCCGAGATTCCGCGCTCCGCCGCGAGCTCTTCGAGGTCGACTCCGGCCGCGCCTCCGTAGCAGACCGGGATCTCGTGGCGGGCCGGAGCGGCGAGCGCGGCGAAGTCGTTTTCCCACGCGGCGGCCGCACCGAGGAACGCCGACTCCTCGAAGAGCGACGGGTCGAACGCGACGAGGAGGGAGCGAGCGCCGAGCGTCCACTCCCGGGCTCCGCGCGGCGGCCGCTTCTCGAGATGCGCGACGACCGCACGCGCCTTCCGGCTCGCGAGCGGCTCCGGAATCCCGGTCCACTCGATCAGGACCGCCGCCTCGCCGACGGGACGCACGACGCGCATGGGCCGATCTTACCGGCGACGATTCGAAATCCGGGCTCGAAGGACGTTCGGGGGTCGCGCTCAGCGGGCGAGCGGAAGTTCGTGGGGGGGCGGAGGCGGGGGCGCGGTCTCGGTCGGGGGGGACTTTTCCGTCGGAGGAGAGGGTGGAGTCGCCGGCGCCGGAGGAGGCGCGGCCGGCGCGCTCGTCGCGTTCGCTTCGGGCGCGCCGCGGGGCGGCTCGGCCGTCGGAACTCCCGTCGGCGCGCTGCCGGACGGAACCTCGCTCGGCGCCGCGCCCGAATAGACCACGCTCCCGGCCGGCGGGGCGTAGGTCTTCCCGACGACATAGTCGTTGGCGCCCGCCGGATAGGGCATACCGACCCCGGGACGGTAAGCGTCGGTGTTCTGCGGCATGTTCTTTGGCCGCTCGCGCAGCGACTTCGCGATCTCGCGCTGGTTGCGCGCCGCGTCGACCGGAGAGACCTCGGCCGGCGTCTCCATCGCGCTCTCGACGCGCGGCGCTTCCGCGAGGCCGACCGAAGCGACGTCGCGCTTGCGCACGGACAGGACCGTTCCGTCCGTCGCGGTGAACACGTAGGTGCCGTTCTTCTCGACCGGCGCCTTCCTGGACCAGTAAATCACGCCCCCGTGCAGGACGATCTTGTAATCCGCCCGCAGAAGGGCGGGTGCGAGCAGGATGGCGAGGACCGCCGCCGCGACCTTCCTCATACCCCTATTCTACTCCCGGGGAGGGGCGCTTAGAATGCCTCCGATGGCCGTTCGTCCTTCCCTCTGGGCTTCGCTCTCGCCCGCCGGAGCCGGAATCGTCAAGCCGGCTCACTACCGGGAAATGGCGCGTGTCGCCTGGGAGAACCGGGATGCGCTCGGCTACGCGTGGCGCATTCTCCGCGACGGGGCGTGCGACGGCTGCGCGCTCGGCACTTCCGGGATGCGCGACTGGACGATGTCGGGGACGCATCTCTGCATGGTCCGGCTGGAGCTCCTGCGGTTGAACACGGCGCCGCCGCTCGACCCGGAAAGGCTCCGGGACGCGGCCGGCCTCGCCTCCCTTTCGGGCCGCGAGCTCCGCGCGCTCGGGCGGCTGCCCGCGCCGATGCTCCGGCGCGCGGGAGACGCCGGCTTTCGGACGGTCTCGTGGGACGAAGCCTGCGAGGCGGCGGCCGGGAAGATCCGCGCGGCGGACCCCCGGCGTGTCGCCGTCTATCTGACGTCGCGCGGGATCCTCAATGAGCACTACTACGCGGCGCAGAAGGCGGCGCGGTTCATCGGGACGAACCACGTCGACAACTCGGCGCGCCTCTGCCATGCGGCGTCGACCTCGGCGATGAAGAAGACGCTCGGATTCGGCGCGACGACCTGCAGCTATTCGGACTGGGTCGGCACGGACCTCGTCGTCTTCTTCGGAAGCAACGCCGCCAACAACCAGCCGGTCAGCATGAAGTACCTCGACAGGGCGAAACGGACGGGAACCCGGGTCGCGCTCGTGAATCCCTACGAAGAGCCCGGGATGAAGCGGTACTGGGTGCCGTCGGTCGCCGAATCCGCGCTCTTCGGGACCAGGATCGCCGACGAATGGTTCCCCGTGCGCACCGGCGGCGACCTCGCATTCCTCACGGGAGTCTTCAGGATCCTCTGCGCGGAAGGGTGGGTCGACCGCGGCTTCATCGCGCGCTCGACGGCGGGATTCGAAGAGGCGGCGGCCGCCGCCGCGAGCGTCGATTTCGAGCGCCTCGAGAAGGATTCAGGGACGACGCGGGGGGAGATGCGCCGATTCGCCGAGATGCTGCGGGACGCCAAGAACGCGGTCTTCGTCTGGTCCATGGGGCTCACCCAGCACGCGCACGGCACCCTGACGATCGAGGCCCTCGTCAACGTCGGCCTCGCCCGCCACTACGTCGGCCGGGAAAAGAACGGCCTGATGCCGATCCGGGGGCACTCGGGGGTTCAGGGCGGCGCGGAAGTCGGCTGCGTCCCCGCCGTGGGAGACGCGGCGGCCCGCCGCTTCTCGGAAGTGTGGGGATTTCCGGTGCCGGGCTTTCCCGGGCTTTCCGCCGCCGAGCAGGTCGAGGCCGCCCGGCGCGGCGAGATCGACGTCTTCTGGATCGTCGGCGGCAACTTCCTCGAGACGCTCCCGGAACCCCGCCGATCGCGGGAAGCGCTCGACGCGGTCGGCACCCGCATTCATCACGATATCGTGCTCTCGAGTCAGATGCTCGTTCCGCCGAAGGATCTCGTGGTGCTCTTTCCGGCGACCACGCGCTACGAGTCGCCGGGCGGCGGGACGGAAACTTCGACGGAGCGGCGGATCATTTTTTCCCCGGAGATCCCGGGCCCGCGCATCCCCGGCGCGCGGTCGGAGTGGGAAGTCTTCGCCGACGTCGCGCGTCGGGTTCATCCGGAGCGGGCGGGGGGGCTGCGCATCGAGAGCTCCGCGCAGCTGCGCGGCGAGATCGGCCGGGCGGTCCCGCTCTACGCCGGAATCGAGCGGCTCGCGCGAAAAGGGGATGCCTTCCAGTGGGGAGGTCCGCGGCTCTTCGCCGACGGCGTTTTCGCCACGTCCGACGGGAAGGCGCGCTTCTCGGCGGTCGCTCTGCCGGAGCACGACGACGCTCCCGGAACGTTCTCGGTCGCGACGCGCCGGGGCAAGCAGTTCAACTCGATGGTCCAGCACGAAAGGGATCCCCTCAACGGCGCCGCGCGCCGCGACGTGCTGATCGCGCCCGCAGACGCTCGGGCGCTCGGGATCGGAGGGGGGGACGCCGTACGTCTCACGTCCGCCGCGGGGACGTTCGACGGCTTCGCGAAGATCGCGCCGATCCACGAACGCGACCTGCAGGTCCACTGGCCCGAGGCGGCGGGGCTCCTGTCGGGCGGCCGGCTCGACCCACTCTCGCTCGAGCCCGACTACAACGCGACGGTCACGCTCGAAAAGCTTTGAACCGGCGCGGCGCGCCCCCTGGCGTCATGGCGCTGGCCGAGGCGGATCCGTCGAGCCGGACGGACGGGCGGCCACCGCGTTGCTGGGGGCTGCCCCGTGAGCCGGAAAACTCGTTACGATGGGGTCACCGGGGCGCCGCCCCGGGAAAGGAGATCCGATGCGCTTCCTTCTGGGACTCGTCGTCGGCGCGGTCGGGATCGTCATTGCCGGAATCGTCCTCGCGAGCACGGGCCGCATCAACGTGGCGGCGACACAGCACGGCGGATGGAACGACCGGCTCGACCACTGGCTGTTCCGGGTGTCGACCCGTTCGATCGAAAAGCACGCGCCGACGACCACGAACCCGTTCGCCGCCGACCCGGCGGCCGTACAAACGGGGCTCGCCCATTACAAGGAGAACTGCCTCGATTGTCATGGCGCGCGCGACGTCGACACCGCGGAGTTCGCGAAGGGGCTCAACCCCGGCCCCCCGATGCTCGACATGGACGACGTGCAGAAGATGTCCGATGGGCAGCTCTTCTGGGTGGTCTCCCACGGCGTCCGCGCGACGGGCATGCCGGCGTTCTCCCCGACCCACTCCCCGGAGGAGATCTGGAAGATCGTCGCGTTCGTGCGCCATCTTCCGAAGCTGACGGATGCGGAAGTGGCGAGCCTGAAGAAGGACCGCGAAGACCCGGAAGCCCACCACCACGACGCCTCGCCCCCCGCCGCGAAATAGGCGCGGGATGATCGCATCACCGAGGGGCGCCTTACGAGGACACTTCGCGATCCGAGCTCCGCGAGCGTCGCGAAGGTCGCCCCGGTCAGCGTTGGGCCCCGAAGCGGTCGAGGCTTCCTAGCCGAGCCGCGAAGGCGCATCGCGGAAAGTCTCCGCGAAGTAACCGAGCAGAGGAGGTCTGCGATGCGGGAGCCTTCGCGATCCGAGCTCCGCGAGCGTCGCGAAGGCGACGGTCTAGCAGGCTGAGGCGACCGCCGACAGCAGCGCCTCCGGCGCGACCGGCTTCGGAATGAACGCGATCGCTCCGCCCCTGAGCGCACTGTTGCGGGCCGCTTTCACGCCGGACACGACGATCACGGGGATCTTCGCGAGGTCATCATTCGCCTGCTGCGCCCTCCGGAACTGCCAGCCGTCCATGCCGGGCATCAGCATGTCCAGGAGAATCAGACACGGGCGAAGGCCCGAACCGAGGACGTCGATGGCTTCGCGGCCGTTGCGGGCCGCGATCGGCCGATATCCGTCGCCGGCCAGGATCTCGCAGATTACTTCGCGGGCATCGGCGTCATCTTCGACGACAAGAACGGTGGTGGCCGGCATTTCCCCCCCAGGCTTCGGGAATTCTGAACCATCGGCGCGGCCCCGTCCAGCCCAAAACCTCCTGCCCGCCGAAAAACGGCCTGCCGCCCGAGGGTGCCCATCGGCCGCCGAGTCGGCTCGCCGCGCCGCCCTTTCCCGCGCCGCCGCCGCTCGACGCGGGACGGGAACGAACGGGCATGAGATTTGCGACGGGGAAGACCGATGCCCGCTCTCACCGGCCAATGCAAACGGTGCCTCCGGTTCGGGGAGCTCTTCCCGGTCCGCGGCACCTACTATTGCCGCGCCTGCGGCGACGTCTTCGAAAAGCACCTGCGCGGATATCACGGCCCGGAACGCCGGCTGGGAACCGCATCGCCGCACGAGGAGCCGATCCGGCGGCGATGGTCGGACGCTCCCGCGGGCACGAGCACCCCCGAGCTCTTTTCTCCTCCCCGGCCGATCGGTTGAGATCGCTTCACTCCGCCGGCGGGACAATTTTTCGATAACGCCGCGGGCGCCGTGACGGCTACGCTCCCGCCACTGTCGTCCCGGGACTGAACTCCGGCCGGCCGTTCCCGAGCGGCCGGCCATTTTTTTCGGAGCGGGATCCTCCTACGCCCGATTGCCGAAAAACGAGCCCGGGCGCCGTGTCACGAGTCTCGCCGATCGCGATTCGAGCCCTAACGCGCAGCGCTCACGTCGGGGAGCGCGGAGGGCTGAGTCCCGAGCTCGCCTGCCGACGCCGGGCGGCGGCAACCAACGAGCGAGGGATCTTCCTCCGCGAGCGTCGCAAAACCGACGTTCTCGGGCCCCCATTCGTCCCGGCCGGGCGCCGAAGCGGTCGAGGGCACCAGCCCGAGCCGCGAGAGGCCGCATCGCGAAAAGTCTCCGCGAAGTAACCGAGCGGAGGAGGTTTGCGATGCGGGAGGTTTTGCGATCCGAGCTCCGCGAGCGTCGCAAAACCGACGTGTATTGGTGCCCAGGGACGGAATTGAACCGCCGACGCAGGGATTTTCAGTCCCTCGCTCTACCGACTGAGCTACCTGGGCAGGTCGGAGCACGCGAAAATAGCAGAGGGGTCCCGCCGCGTCAATGAAGTGCGCCGCACGTTTTCGCTATGCTTGCCATGATCGGGGAATTCCGGCCGGCGCCGGAGTGTTCTGCGCACCACGGAGGGCTGCGTGATTCGATCGAGGTTTCTCCCGGGCATCGCCGTGCTGTTCGCCGTTTGCGCGGCGGCCGCGGCCGCGGGAGCCCCCGCCCCGAAGCCGGCGCCGGCCGCTCCGAGCGCGGCGCCCGTCGTCGAGCAGGTCCCGAATACGCCCGGCAAGGCGACGTGGGAGCGGACTTACACGCAGGCGCAGGAACGCGCGGTGCGCGAGTCCAAGGTGGTCTTCGTCGAGTTCACGGAGACCGGGTGCGGGAACTGCGCGCGCATGGATGCGCTCCTGTACCCGGCCGCGAATTTCGAGATGATGCTCCTGCGCATGGTTCCGGTGAAGCTCGACCGAACGAGCCCGGAGGCGGCGCCGATCGCGGAGCGCTACGGGATCACGGAGTCGCCGGCCGCCCTGATCGTCTCGCCCGGCGGCGCTCTCGTCTTCCGGGTGAACGGTTTCGACAACGCGGGAGATTTCTACCGCCACGTCCAGCAGTCGATGACGGAATGGGACAAGCTCCACGTGAAGATGATCCACGAGCCGGAATTCCAGGACGACCCGAAGGAGGAGCTCGCGCTCGGAACGGCGCTCGCGCTCCGCTTCGATCCCGAGGAAGCCGCGCCGCGGTTCGCCCGCGCCGCCGCGTCGAAGACCGCGGATCCCGACACCCGCGACGCGGCGCGGACGTATCTCGCCTCCGCGCAGTTCAAGATGAAGCGCTTCGAGGAGGCCCGCGCGACGATCGCCGCGCTCCTCGAAACGTCGCGGAATCCGTCGATCCGTGAGCAGGGCGAGCTCTTTCGCGGCGAGATCGCGATCGCCGAGGGCCGGCGGGAAGAGGCCCGGCGCACGATCGTCGCCTTCCTCCGCGACCATCCGGAGAGCCCGCTCCGCGGGAACGCCGAACGGATGCTGACCTCGATCCCCGCGGGCGAGCCGGCCCGGCCATGAAGAAGGTGCTCGCGGCGCTCCTCCTCTTCCTTCCCGCTCTCGCGGCCGCGCAGCGCTCCGCTTCGCTCATGACGGCGGCGGCCGCCGCGGCGCCGTCGTCCGTCCTGCCCGGCGGGTCGTTCACTTTGACGATCGAGGGCGCGCTCGCGCCCGGGTGGCACGTCAACGCGCACGAGCCCTCGGAGGACTACCTGATTCCGACCGAGGCGAAGATCACGGCCCCCGCCGGCCTGACGTTTTCCGCGTTCTCGTATCCTCCCGCGCGGACCGTCAAGTTCTCCTTCTCGGAAAAGCCCCTGGCCGTGTACGCGGGCAAGTTCTCGATCACCGCGACGGGAACCGCGCCGAAGAACGCGGCGGCCGGAGCCCACGTCGTCGAGGGCGTGCTCTCGTTCCAGCCCTGCAACGACCAGCAGTGCCTCGCCCCGGCGAGCGTTCCGTTCCGCGCGTCGGTGACCGTCTCGGCAACGGCTGCCGGCGCCGCGTCCTTCTCCGCCGGCACGCCGGCGGGAGCGGGAGCCGGGGCCGCCCCGTCCGGCGACTTCGGCGCGATGCTCTCGCAGCGAGGGTGGCTGGTCGGTTTCCTCGTCCTCTTCCTCGGCGGCCTGGCGCTCAATCTGACGCCGTGCGTCTATCCGATCATCCCGATCACGATCGGTTTTTTCGGCGGCCAGTCGCGCGGGAAGACCGGAAGGCCGGTCGGACTCGCGGCCGCGTACGTGCTCGGGATGGCGTTCACGTACTCGACGCTCGGCGTCGTCGCCGCCCTCTCGGGAAAGCTCTTCGGGTCCGCGCTCCAGTCGCCCTGGGTGCTCGGCGGGATCGCCGCGGTGCTCGTCGCGCTCTCGCTGTCGATGTTCGGCCTCTACGACATCAACCCGCCGCGGTTCGTGATGGACCGCGCCGGCGCGAAAACGGGTTTCGGGGGCGCGTTCGGGATGGGCCTCCTCGTCGGCGTGGTCGCGGCGCCGTGTCTGGGGCCGTTCGTCCTCGGCCTGCTCACGTTCGTCGCGGCGCGGCGCGACCCGGTTCTCGGCTTCCTGATGTTCTTCGTCCTCTCGATCGGTCTCGGTCTCCCGTACCTCTTCCTCGCGTCGTTCTCCGGAGCGATCACCAAGCTTCCGCGCGCGGGCGCGTGGATGGTCGAGGTCAAGAAGGTATTCGGGTTCGTGCTGCTCGCGATGGCCGCGTACTTCGGCAAGTTCCTCGTCCCGGAGCCCGCCCGGCGATGGATCGTGCCGGCCGTGCTCGTCGTGGGCGCCCTGTACCTCTTGTTCGCCGCGCTCCGGTCCCAGGCGCCGCCGATGGCGCGCGCGGCGGTGAGCGGAGCGGCGATCGTCTTCCTCGGCGCCGCCGGCTGGTTCGCGCGGCCCCAGGGCGGGCAGCCGCTTCCCTTCGCCCCGTACGACGCGGCGCGGGTCGCCGGCGCGGCGCGTCCGGTGATGATCGACTTCTCCGCCGACTGGTGCGCGCCGTGCCACGAGCTCGAGGACGAGACCTTCGCGGACCCGCGGGTTCGCCGGGCGCTGTCCGGGACGGCGCTCTTCAAGGCCGACATGACCCGGCAGGACTCGCCGGAGGCGATCGCGCTCTCGACGAAGTTCAACGTCCAGGGGATGCCGACCGTGATCTTCCTGGACGCGAGCGGCCGCGAGATCCCCGGATCGCGGCTCGTCGGCTTCGAGCCGCCGGCGCGGTTCCTGCAGCGCCTCTCGAAGATCTCCTCGTAGAGGCCAGCCTCCGATACATCGAGCCGGACGGGCGCGTGCCGCCGCGCCGCCCTGCGACATGCGCCCCGGTATGCCTCGGGACGTCGCGGGCGAACCGCATCCCATCGGGCTCGCGTCTCGGAGCGCCTCGAAGTCGCCCGCAAGCTCAACGGATCGTCTTCGGGAAGGCCTCCGGGGCCCGTGGATGCGCATCTCGCTCGCGTCCGGCCGCGTCTTCGGCGGCGAACTCAGGTGAGATCGGAGGAGAAATCCGCCGGGACCAGCCGGCGGATCCTCGTCTCAACCGCTCCGCATCACGACCAGCAGCGACCCGGCCGCGATCGCGATCCAGAGAATGATCCCCTGAGCGAGGGCGCGCCATCCGACCGCGCGGAGCGCCCGGCGCGAGAGACCCGCTCCGATCAGGAAGAGCGTGATCGTCATGCCGACGCGCGCGACCGAGGCGATCCGGGCGCTCTCCGCCGCGACCGGGGCCGAGAAGCTGCGCACGAGCGACGCCGCCACGAAGAGACCGATGAACCAGGGGATCGGGACCCGGGCGCGGCGCGCCGACGGATCGCGGCGGCGATGGAGCCAGGCGGCCGCGAGCGTGAGCGGGACGATCCAGAGAGCGCGCGAGAGCTTCACCGCGGTCGCCCGCTGCAGCGCGGCGAGACCGTAGACGGAGCTCGCGCCGACGACCGACGAGATGTCGTGGATCGCTACGCCCGCCCAGGTGCCGAACTGCGCCTGCGTGAGGTGGAAGAAATGGCCGAGCGGCGGGAAGAGATAGAGCGCCGCGCCGTTCAGGAGAAAGACCGTCCCGATCGCGACGCTCATCTCGCTTTCCGCGGCGCCCACCACCGAGCCGACCGCCGCGATCGCCGATCCGCCGCAGATCGCGGTCCCCGCCGAGATCAGGAGCGACGTCGTCCGCTCGACCGCGAGAACCCGCCGGACGAGCGCGCCGAGCGCGAGGGTGGCGCCGATCGTCGCCGCCGCGAAGAGCATCCCGCTCGCGCCCGCGCGCAGGACCGTCGGAAGGTCCATGCTGAACCCGAGGAGCACGACCGAGATCTGGAGGAGCGAGCGGGCCGCCTTTCGCGAGAGGGCCGGGGCCGGGTTCTCGAGAGCGAGCGCGAGCGCCGCCCCGAGCCCGAGCGCGAGCGGCGGAGACGCCCAGGGGGTGAGACAGAAGAGAAGAAGGACCGCCGCGGCGACCCAGGCCGCCCGGCGCCGGCCGGAGCTCTTCTCGATTTCCGAATCCGGCGCGGGCATCGCGCCCGCGACGCTACCTCAAATCGCGCCCGCGCGCTTCCGCTGCGCCGGCGGCGACGGCCGGGCCTTCTCCTTCGTCCTCTTCGCGGCGCGGATCGACTCCACGGCGCGCGACGCGATCGCGCGAGCTCGGTCGCGCTTCTCGTCGGACGATCCCGGTCCGCCGACGCTCACGCGGAGGAACGAATCGCCGGCGAGGACGTAGAGCGCGCCGCTCGCGGGGTTGGCCAGCCAGAACGCCTCGTCCCCCACCCCGGCGACGGCCGCGGGCGGCGTCTTCGGCCGCTCCGTTTCCGCCTCGTGCTCGCGGCTCTCTCCATGCTCGGCGGCGTCGTGGAAGATCGCGTTCCAGCGCCGGCGAGCTCCACCGGCGGTCGAATCGCCGATCCATTCGAGGCTGACCGAGCGCGGGAACGGATCCATCTCGTAGAAGCATCCCCGCCGTTCGACGAGGGCGCCTTTCGAGCGGCTCTCCTTCTGCGAGACGACTCTGGCGCCCTGCGTGGCGGCGACCGCCTCGGAGGCGACGAGCGCGCAGGGGCCGGAAGCCGGCGAAGACGCGGCGAGCAGCGCCGCGGCGAGCAGCAGGACCGGCATGAATCCTCCTCTTCCCGGCGCGGCCTCTTGCGAGAGCCGCGCGAAATGCGGGCGCCGCACGGATGCGGCGCCCGCGACTGAAGTCTACCGAACGGCTACCGGGAAACGTACGGCGTCGTCGCCGTCCATACCGAGACCGGACCGGCGCTCAGGTTCACCGTCTGGACGAGATACGTCCCCGGCGACGCCGGCGCCTCGATCACCGCGGGCCCGGAAGAGTTGCTCGCGCTCGCGAGGACCGTCCCCGCCGAGTTCATCAGGACGAGCTTTATCGGCGCGGAAGCGTCGGCCGCGAGCGCGACCGCCGTCGTGTTCGCCGGCAGCGAGACCGTGTTGACCAGCTGCTGGGCCGCCGAGAGCGTGCCCGTGCCGTTGGCCGTCGTTCCCGGACCGGCCGAAGGCTGACTCGAGGACGACGCCGAAGCGAGGCAGAAGCCGTCGACGTACGCCGGACCGGAGATCGCGCGGAGCTCGAACGTGTGCGGGCCCGCGGCGAGGCCGTCGAACGTCAGCGATGCGCCGAACCGGGGATTCCGAACGTCCCCCTGCGGCCCGGCGAAGCTCACCGTTCCTCTGGCGACGCCGTCGATCCAGAGCTGCGCCGACCCTCCCTTCGTGCTCGTGGCGTAGTAGTACGCGAGCGTTCCGGTCGCTCCCGACGGCACCTGGAACGAGAGGCTCACGCCGTCGTTCGGTTTGCTTCCGAGATGGAGCCGGTAGTGCCCGGCGGAGGCGCCGGAGGCCGACTCGAGGTGCCAGCCGTTCGAGTACGCGATCCGCGCGTCGTCGTCCTCCAGGCACGTCGTCGTGACCTTCGGAGCGCACGCGCCGTTTCCGACGACCCCGTAAGTGGCGAGCGGCGTCGAGTCGAGAGCCGTCGTCGACCGGAACGTCTGCTCCGCGCTGTCGTACGGGAAGACCCGGCCGTAGAGTCCGCCGAGGAGGTCGCCGGGGTTCGGATCGCCGATCTGCACCCGGGGAACCGTGATCCGGATCGTCCCGTCGGGGAAGTACCGCCCCTCGACCGGTCCGATCGGGTTCGGCACCGGGTTGGCGAGCACGAGACCGATCGTTCCGAGGCTCACGGTTCCGTACTCGAAGCTCACGGCCCCGCTGTCATCCGTGTTCATACCCACGTAGTAGATGCCGTCGAACGGGAAGTTCGGGATCGGCGGCGGAACCGGGTAGTTCCAGACGATTCGCCACGCCCGCCCCGGCACGAGCGTCGAGAGGTCCGCGACCTTCATCGTGAAGACGAGGTTCTGCGCGCCGGAGGGATCGTACGGTTCGGCGATCGAGACCGACTCGATGTCGACGTCGGTGTTCGCCAGCGGTCCGCCCGCCTGGTCGCCGCTCGCATCGGCGACGACGCGGACGCCCGGAAGCGCGCATGGTGTGCCCACGACGTCGGTCAAGGGGACCTCGCTCGCGGCGAGCCCGCAAGCGGAGCTTTCGCCGACTCCGTTGTCCGTCGCGACGCTGTAGAAGTATTTGACGCCCGGAGTCGCGGTCCGGTCGAGATATTTTTGTGCGGTCGTCGTCGCGAGGAGCGTCGGCTGCGCCGCGGCGTCGGCGCGGCGGTACACCTTGTAGCCGGTGATCGGCGATCCGCCGCTGTCGGGCTCGGTCCATTCCACGTGGACGCCGGCGGCGTCGCGGGTCGCGGTGACCATGGGATTCCCGGGCGCCACCGGCTCCGCGGGATCGAACTGGCGGAAGAGGCGCTTGCCGCCCGACTGGAGCGCGATGGACGCGAGCGCGGTGAACGCGTTGCCGGTCGCGGAGAACGGAGAATCGACGCACGGGCCCGTGCAGCCGTCGGCGTAGCCCACCGCGACGCGGCCTTCCTTGTCGACCGTGGCATCGTTGAAGTCGAGGAGATTTCGACAGGTCACCGCCCCGCCGCCCAGCCAGATGCAGCCGCGCTGGACCGGGTCGTCCGGCGTCGCGTCGACGGTCGTCCACGTCTGCCCGCCGTCGTACGTGTGGGCGACGTAGAGGTGCCAGATTCCGCGGAAGCTCTGGCTCTGGAAGTCGCCGCCGGCCGGCGTGCCGAGGAAGGCGTCCGCCGCGCGGTCGTCGTCTCCGGCGATGACGGCCGGGAAGGCGGTGTTCCGGATCGCGAAGGAGGCGCCCACGTCCTGGCTCGGGAACCAGGAGATCCCGGCAGCGGTGCGGTGCCCGACCGCGATCATCGAATGTCCGTTGCTCGCCTGGTAGGCGAAGTAGATCGATCCGTTCGCGCCGATTCCGATCGACGGGTCGGAATCGCCGCCGGTGCTGTCCGGGACCGTCGAGACCGTCCAGGTGGCGCCGTTGTCGGTCGAGAAGACCGCCGCCTGCGGGCCGTTGCAGTTCTTGTTCGGAACGTAGGCCGTTCCGTCCGGAGCGACCTTCACGTGGCCGTGCAGACCGCCGCAGTCCGTCAGCTCGTAGATCGGAACCGCCGGTCCGAAGGTCGCGCCCCCGTCGGCGGAAACGGCGCACAGCGCCGCGGCGATGTCCTGCGAGCAGTAGTACACCGCATCGGGATACACGGCGCCGTTCGGGTCGCGCGTCAGCGGCGGCGCGAAGGGACCTCCGCCGATCGTCTCGTGGTCGATCCCGGAAGTGATCGAGCTCCCCTGGCTCGCGATCCAGAGGCCGCCGTCATCGTCGGAAAACGCGCCCTCGTTGCGGCCCGTCAGGAGCAGCAGCATTCCTTCCCAGGTCCGCCCGGTCCGCGGATCCGTGAAGAGAATCGGGTCGGAGTCCTCCTGCGACGTGAGGGAGGACTTGTTCTCCCAGAGCGACTTCGCAAACGACGGACAGGACCGGTCGACGCCGACGCGCAACGTCTGGACGTCGGACTGGAACATGAAATTCCCGCTCTTCCAGTTCGCGCCGATCGAGGGCTCGCCGGCGTTCGACCCGAGGCCGCTCCCCGGAGCCGGCGTGTAGCTCTGGTAACGCGGCACGCCGGGGACCGGCGGCGGCGACGGAAGCGGAGGAGGAGTCGAATTGACCGTCAGAGTGATCGTTCCCGTGAACGTATCGCCCCCGGCCCCGTGGTTGACCGCGTACGGCACCACGAGCACGGTGTAGTCCGTGTCCACGCGCGGGATCACCGAGAAGCTCGCGACCTCGGGATCGGCGGAGGAGGCCGCCTGGGCGACCTCGTTGCCGTTGGCGTCGAGGATCGTCATGTCGAAGTCGGAAGAGGCGTCGGCCCAGCCGATCGAAACGGTCGCGACGTAGGACGTCCCGTCGGTCGGCGGAATCGACACCTTCAACGCATACTGGTCGCACGGAAGCACGTCTCCGGCGCACGTGGGCGTGACGCCGCCGGCGGGCGCCGAATCGTTGTCGTAGTCGAACGGACCGGCCGTGTACGTCAAAGTCGTGCTCGTCGGCGACAACGTCCCCGATGACGGTGTGGCCGCCAACGCCGCCGTCGAGAGAAGCCCGGCAGCCAGAAAGATCGCCAGGGTCCGGTTGGCGCCCGAATTCGTCTGCATGTGTTCCCTCCCCTTTCGGGGCCGATGGAATGCAACAATGGTACCACTACTACCATTGCGAAT
>DATFVB010000118.1 GCA_035260525.1 Thermoanaerobaculia bacterium | reverse complement strand
TTCTTCGGCCACCTCGACGCCAACCGCGTGCAGTTCTCGATTGGCCGCGACATCGTGCTCTCGCCGCGCCAGCAAGGGGAGCCGCTGAACTACTTCGTGTATCCCTACGTCGAGGTGGACGGAAAGCCCTCGGCGGCGACGACGAAGCTCACCTTCCGGAACGTCGGATGAGCCGAAGGGCGGCGCTGGACGGGCCGCGTTCGAGAACGACCTAATTCATCTTTTCGGTCTGCCCCCCCGAGAGCGAGCGCGTCGCCCTGTATTACAATTCACTACGGAGGCATACATGAGCATTCCGTTTTCCGTCCGCCTGCCCGAGGAGGATGCGAAGGCCCTGGAGAAGCTTGCGGCGGCCACGGACAGGTCCAAGAGCTATCTCGTGCAGAAGGCCGTCGAAAACTATCTCGCCGAACATGAGGATTATCGTCTGGCTCTTGATCGCCTCCACGACCCGGGCGATTCGATCGTCTCGGCTGCCGAGCTCAGAAAGTCTCTGGCGGGCCCAAAGACGTCGCGCGCGCGGCGTTGATGGCGGTTCGCGTCCAGTACAAGGCCTCGGTCGCCGGAGACCTTCGCCGCATCGATCGGTCGGCGGCCGAGAGGATCCTCCGCCAGATTGAGCAAAGGCTCTCCGACCCGAATCGCGGCGGCTCCCCGCTATCGGGCGAGTTCGCCGGGCTCTTTCGTCTCCGCGTCGGCGATTACCGGGTCATCTATGCGCGGCGCGCGGCGGGTGTCCTCGTCCTCCGGATCGCGCATCGGCGGGACGTCTATCGCCGGCCCACCGAGGTCCACGAGCCCGTCGCGGAATACGGGCGAGTCCGCCGGAGGACCGGGCGCGGCGAGCTGAGGTGAAATCGTGAAGATGTTCAACCCTCCGCATCCCGGCGAAGTTCGCCGGGAAATGTGCCTCGCTCCCCTCGGCCTGACCGTACGCAGGCCGCAAACGCGCTCAAATCATAATGTATAATAAGTGCCTGACCCCAAGGCACCATGCACTTTATCTCGTAGATCCCCCCACGGGGTTTTTCACAACGAAGCTCGGAGTCCGCCACTCCTTCATCCGGGTCTCGTCGTCTCTCGTCAGTGCCGATCGGAGACGATGGCGGGCGCGGGCGACGGCGGGACGGCGACCTTGACGCGCCCGGCTCCGGCAGCGATCGTCAGTTCGTAGCGGCGGCTCGCGGAACATCCGCCCGCGGTCGCGGTGATCGTGAAGTGAAAGACGCCGGCCGCCCGAGGAGTACCGGAAATGACGCCGGACGCGAAATCGAGCGCGAGTCCGGGCGGGAGAGCGCCTTCGGAGACGGCGAATGTCGACGCCCCTCCGTTTCCCGATCGGGTGATCTGGACGGCATACCGCGTTCCTATTGTCGCCGCCGGCAGGAAAGAGGGCGAGAGCGTCGGAGCCGGTTCGTTCAGGAACATCCATATACCGCCGTCGACCACCGCGAGGTCGTCGTGTCCGCTGCCTTGGAACTTTCCGCGAACGATCTCCGTGCTGCCGTTGGGCGTCGCGAACGTGCCCGCGGACGCGAACGTTCCGTCTCCCCGGTTCGCCAGGATGGCGTACTTCCGGTCGATTCCGAGCGCGAGGTCGAGATGCCCATCGCCGTCGAAATCGCCGGTCGCGATGGACTGGATCGCCAGGCCCTCCGGTTTCCCCGCGCTCTCTTCGGGGCCGGCGCGGAACGTCCCGTCGCCGTTTCCGAAAAGGATCGAATACCCGCGGTCGTAGGACGTGACGAGGTCGGCCTTACCATCCCCGTCGAAATCGCCCGCGGCGAGCGCCAGCGTCGGACTGCCGATGTTCGAGGTCGCCGCCGGGATCGCCTGCGTGGAGGGCGAAAACGTGCCGCCCCCGGCGGCGAGGTGGATCCGGACCGAGTCGAACTGCGACGCGAAGTCGCTCCCGAAGGTCGCGAGGTCGGTCAGGCCGTCGCCGTCGAAATCCACGGCCGCCATCAGCAACGTGAACGTCGATTCCGGGTCGACCGATGCCGAGACGAACGCGCGATGTCCCTGATTGACGAAGATCTCGAGGCCCCCTCCGCCGACCGCGAGATCCGGCCGGCCGTCGCCGTTGAAGTCGCCGACCGCGATCGTCCCGGTATAGGCAATGGACGCCGAGAGCTCGACCGGCGGGTCGAACGTCCCGTCTCCCCGTCCGAACAGAACCTCGAGCTTGCCGTGCGACCCGTCCATGACGACGACATCCTGCTTTCCGTCGGAATCGAAATCGGCGGCCGCGCCGGCGTTCGGGAAGAGGTCCGAGGGAAGCGCGACGGTCTTCGTCGCGAACCCGCCTCGGCCGTCCCCGAGGAGCACCGCCGCCGGGGTAAACAGGTCGTCCTTTCCGTCGCCGTTGAAGTCGCCCGCCACGACGACGGAATTCGGAACCGGGACGATCGGAGCGGCCGCGAGGGTTCCGTCGCCATTCCCGTAATACACGGAAGCTTCTCCGATGAGGATGCCGACCGCGATGACGTCCGGCTTGCCGTCGCGATTCAGGTCGGCGATCCGCAGGTCGCGAACGTAGCCCGTGCCGTAGAGCTCCGGGAGCGTGCGAAACGTCCCGTCGCCGTTGGCGAGCGCGATGCTCAGGCCCTGGCCGGGGAAAACGATGTCGGGGCGGCCATCGCCGTTCATGTCCGCGATTTCGAAGACGGGGCCCTGATCGGGAATCGGCGCGAGCGCGCCGAATGTGCCGTCTCCCTTGCCGATCGCCGCCGAGTACTTCCCGTAACCCCCTCCCTGGACGAGAAGATCGAGCTTTCCGTCGCCGTTTTCGTCGACCGCTCTCACGATCGTCGTGGCGAAGGGGGAGAGAGTGATCTGCCGGGCGGCGAACGTGCGTGCGGAACTGCCGAGGTACGTCAAAACTTGCGTCGTGTTGCCGGCGAGGTAGCCGAGGGAAACATCCGATTTCCCGTCGCCGTTGAAATCACCGATCGCCAGGCCGGCGAACTGAGCGGTTGGGCCGAGAGCGGCGAGCGGAGCCTCCTGGAATCCGCCGTGGCCGTCGCCGAAGAATGCCGTGAACTTTCCCTGCTGCGCGCTATAGGCGACGTAGTCGGCTTTCCCGTCGCCGTCGAAGTCGCCGAAGCCGAGAAATCCGGCCGGGAGCTCGAATGCGGGATCGAAGCGGCCGTCGCCCCTTCCCTTCAAGACGGCGCTTCCCGCGGCGAGATCGGGAATGGAGTCTCCGTCGTAATCGATGACATCGAAGGGCTTTCCCCCGTGGGATCCAGCGGGGCGATAGACGCAGAACGGAGACGCGAATCCGCTTCCCGGGAGACCGAGGTAGATGGAGATGCAGTTGGAGGCGAAGTCCTCGACGGCGACGTCCGGGATGCCGTCCCGGTCGAAGTCCGCCGAGACACTCGCATCCGCGGCGAAGGAAGGGTCGGCGGCCGGCAGCTGGGTCGCCGCCGCCCAGCCGCCGCCACAGGCGCCGGATGCGGAGACTTCCGGCTCCTCGATGTCCAGCGAGTAGCACTGGTCGACGGCGCATTCGCCGTCGGCCGCGCGAACCGCGAAGTCGAAGGCCCCGGGCGCGGCAGGGGAGCCTTGCAGCAGGCCGTCTGACGAAAGGATGAGACCGGGAGGCAGGGCGCCGGCCGTCACCAGGAACGTGTATCCCGCCGCCGGTGCGAGGTCGAACACGTCCTGGCGCACGACCCGGAGGGGCTGTTCGTAGCGTTCCCCGCGAATCCCCGAAGGGAGCGTTTCGGGTCCGACGGCGCCGATCTCGACCGACACCGGGAAGGGATTCGAGACTTGATCCGGCGCGTT
>DATFVB010000117.1 GCA_035260525.1 Thermoanaerobaculia bacterium | reverse complement strand
CGAATAGTTTCGCTACTACCCCACTGTCCTACAATCCTCGGTATGAGCGTCTCGCCACGGGCTAAATCATTGATCGAGCTCATCCGTCTGACGACGAAGTCCCTCGACCTCTTCCGCGACGAGCTCAAGATGACGAAACGCTGGAGCGCGGCGCACCAGGAGGCGTACAACGCCTGGAAGCGGCACCTGGAGGATTCCGAGAAGCACGCCCGGGAAGCTTCCGGGAAGACCCCGAAGGCCGCCTGGGACCTCGCGGCCGCGCAGGCTCGCGACGAGCGGGAGCAGTGGGGGCGCGCGCTCCGGGCCGCGCGGGAGAAGCGCGGGAAGCCGATCGGGCTCGACGTTTTCGAGCAGCCCGGGAGCTGATCAGCGGCGGCGGCGGGCGAGGGCGCCCGCGAGGGCGACGGCGCTCGTCGCGATCGCTCCGGCGATCCACGTCCGGTGCGTCGTCGCCCAGAGCTCGACCGAATGCCGGCGCGACCGCCCGTCGAACCGGCCGTGGGCGCCGTGGTCCCCCGCGACCGGAGCGAAGAGGTTGTCCGGGCGTCCCCCGGGAAGCGGCTCGTCCGTCTGCTGGCTCGCGTAGCCGGTCCTCGCCAGATAGCGGTCGAAGAGCTGCGGCGCCACGGCGTTTCCGACGATCGCGGCGAGGGTGGGCCCCCCGACGTCGAGCTCCCGGCGCGGCCGGCGCGCCGCGTAGGCGATCGCGCGTCCGGCCACTTCCGGCTCGAAGATCGGCGGGACCGGCTGTGGCCGCCGCGGCAGGCGGGTCCGGACCCACGAGAACTGCGGGGTGTTGAGCGCGGGCATCTGGACCATCGTGATCCGGACGTTGCGGCGGTCGTGGAGCAGCTCGCAGCGGACCGAGTCGGTGAAGCCGCGGATCGCGTGTTTGGCGCCGCAGTACGCCGACTGGAGCGGAATGCTCCGGTAGGCGAGCGCCGATCCGACCTGGACGATCGTTCCGCGGTCCCGCGGAATCATTCTCTTCAGCGCCGCCATCGTCCCGTAGACGACGCCGAGATACGTGACCTCGGTGACCCGCCGGAACTCGTCGGCGGTCATCTCGGAGAACGGGGAGAAAACCGACACCATCGCGTTGTTGACCCAGACGTCGATTGGACCGAGATCGCGCTCGACCTCCTCGGCCGCGCGCTCGACCTCGTCGGGCCGCGAAACGTCGGTCTGCCGCGCCAGCGCGCGTCCCCCGGCCGCCTCGATCTCGGCGCGCGCGCCGTCGAGCCCCTCCACTCCGCGGGCGAGGAGCCCGACCCAGGCCCCCTCGCGGGCGAACTCGCGAACCGCCGCTCTCCCGACCCCCGCGGACGCCCCGGTCACGACGACGACGCGCGGCCTCTCCCGATCTTTTCTCTTCACAACCAGCCTCCTCGAAATCCGGCGCGGCGGAGCCCCCGGACGAGCGGCTCGCACCCGCGCGTGAGCTTCCAGATCAATCCGGTCCGGTAGTTCTCGATCATCAGGACGATCGGGCCGTCGTTCAACCCGAAGTTGTAGGGCGACAGCCATCCGCTTCGCGTTCCCGAGTCGGGGAAGGTCGGGTTGAACGTCGCCTCGAGTCCGAACGGGCTCGTCGATCCGACCCCGAGCGTCTTGATCAGGTGCCGGATCGTCGGAAGCACGACGTCCGGAGCGAACGGAAGCGACGCCACCGCGCCCCACGGCGCGATCGTCCCGTCGTCGGGGCCCTCCGGAATTCCGCGCGCGACGTAACTGAAGAATCGCCGTTTCACGCTTTCGATCTCGAGCACCGCCGGGCCGGGCCCTTCCGATGCCGTGATTCCCCAGCAGTTCGCGCCGTACTCCCGGAACTTCAGCGGATTTCGGATCGCATACTCGCGCTGGATGTGGGTCGCCCGGCGGCTGTTCTCGAAGTAGTCCGAGCCCCGCTCGCGCATGTACCCGTCCTGGATACCGCGGAAGTCGATCCAGACGTGGGAGAGCTGATGAATGAAGAGCGGTCCGGCGTGGAGGTAGTCGATCCCGTACACGTTCCTCCACCAGTAGGTCTCGGTCCACGCGCGGTAGCTCTCCTCCGGAATCGGGTGCGTCGCTGACCCGAGCGCGAGCGCGTAGAGGACGAGCGCCTCGCTGTACCCCTCCCAACGGAACGGAATGAACCCCGTCTCGGGCCTCCAGCCGTGTGTCACGGTCGCCCCGCCGTTCCTCGCCCATTCCCAGTCGGCGCGCCGGCAGAGCGCATCGGCGAAATCGCGAATGCGCCGCTCGATGCGTTCGGATCCGTCGAAGTAGAGGGAGGCCGCGAGCGCGCCCGCGAACACGTAGGCGCTGTCGATCGTCGAGACCTCGCACTCCCAGACCCGTTTCCCGCTCGCCATGTCGAGGAAGTGGTAGAAGAAACCCCGGTTCCCGATCGCCTCCGGGCCTTCCCCCTGCTCCCCTTCCGCGAAGAAGCGCAGGAGGCGGCGGACGCGCTCGGCCGCCGCCGCGCGGGAGAGATATCCGCGCTCGACGGCGACCGGATAAGCGGTGAGAGCGAGACCGCAGGCGGCGATGCTCGCCGGGGCTCCCGGACGGGTGCAGTCCGCGACGAGCCCGGTCTTCGCGTTCGCGTTCTTCCGGAAGTATCCGAAAGCCTCCCGCTCGAGGCGGTCGAGCGCCGCCGCGGAGAGGGGCCTCAAGGACGCCCGCCTCCCCGGGGGAACCGGAGGTGCGCGGCCGCGACCGACTGGGGCGGCAGGTCGATTGCGAAGTCGACCGCGCCGCCGGCGGGCGTCCACGGGAGGGACTCGGGCCGGAGACGCGAAGCGCTTTCCAGCCGCTCGATCTCGGCCGCGTCGGGATACTCCGGCGATCCCATTCGCTTCCACGCGCGATACGCGTTGGCGTGGCGCTCGTCGATCCGCCGGACCGTCGCGGAGAGCGGCGCCGCCGGGGTCGACACCCGGA
Source organism: Thermoanaerobaculia bacterium (assembly GCA_035260525.1). NCBI lineage: Bacteria > Pseudomonadati > Acidobacteriota > Thermoanaerobaculia > Thermoanaerobaculia bacterium. The sequence goes on along the minus strand of DATFVB010000117.1, from coordinate 7,414 downwards.
CCCGCGCGGTCTCCCGGCGGATGGGACGGCGCGGGAGAGCGAAGTTCGTCAGGATCACGGTGAGCGATCCGCGTCCCCGCACCGCCCATGCGTCGACCGTCGGATGCGAGCCGGCGACCGGCAGGCGTTCGGTCCCCGCCTCGTGCAGTATCTGGAAAGCGCGGTAGACGGGCTTCGGCACGCCGTGGATCGTCAGCAAGCCGAAGCCTCCCTGAAAGGGCCGCGACGGAAGGTAGTTCTCCGCGAAGAGGTCCGAGACGGTCCACCAGCTGTAGCCTTCGACGAGCCCCGCCGCCTCGAGCATCGTCTTGACGGCGAACGCGGCCGCGTACGGCTCGTCGTGCCGCGGATCGCGGGGGCCGGAGGAGCTCGACCATTCGGTGTAGTAGACGGGCGCGCCGCCCGCCCGCCGGCGCGTCTCGCGGGCGCGGTCGCGAAGGACGCTGCGGCGGCTCCTCGCGAGCTGGATCTCCGTGTCGTCGCCGGGCTTCCCGAAGCCGTCGGTCGGGTAGTGGTGCGTCGTCACGAAATCCAGCGGCGCGCCGTGCTGCCGGCACCAGGAGACGAACTCGCCGATCCACGCGTCCTGCGACGTCGCCGGCCCGCCGACGCGGAACGATCGGTCGACACGCTTGATCGTCACCGCCGTCTGCCGGTAGAAGCGGAAGTAGTCGAGGCGGGAGCCGGTCCAGAAGGCGTCGAGGTTCGGCTCGTTCCAGACCTCGAAGAACCACTGCGCGACCTCGCGCCGGCCATATCGCTTCTTCCAGTGGGAGACGAGGCGCTCGACGAGCACCGACCAGCCGCGCCGGTCCCGCGGCGGCGTCACGTTGGCCGCGTAATGGAAGACCGTCTTCCGCCCCGACGCGAGCGCGTCGGGCATGAAGGACAACTCGACGAACGGTCGCATGCCGATCGACAGGAGGAAGTCGACGATCCGGTCCGCATTGAAGAAGGAATAGATTCGACGTGCGCCCTCGCGGACGAGCGTGTCCATTCCCCCCGTCAGGATCCCGTGGAACCGGACGTGGCGGAACCCCGCCTCCTCGTGCGCGCGGATCATCTGCGACTGCCAGTCCGCGCGGAGCGACAGCGGGGCGTGCCCGCTTCCGACGGTGTGCTCCCAGAAGTGGGGCAGCGCCTCCCCCGGGGCTTCGGCGTCGCACGAGAACCGGGGGCGGGCGGTCAGCGGATCGCGCGACACGCGGCCTCCGGGTACGCGCCTCCCGGCCCGTCGGGTCCGAAGTCGGCCGCGAGCCGGAGCACCTCCGCCAGGTGGAGGGCCCTCCTGTCCGTCCGCTGCGCGATCTGCTCCCGGCAGGAGAATCCGTCGGCGACGACGATCGTCTCCTTCGGCGCGGAGCGCACCGCCGGGAGCAGCACGCGCTCGCCCGCCGCGACGGAAACCGCATAATGATCGCCGCGCTCGAATCCGAAGGAGCCCGCCATCCCGCAGCAGCCCGAATCGAGCACGTCGACGTCGAGCCCCATCGAGTCGAGCAGCGCGCGCTCGTCGTCGATCCCGATGACGGCGCGGTGATGGCAATGCGCCTGGACGACGGCGGACCGCGACAGCCGCGGCGGCGCCCACCCGGGCGCGTGGTTCCGCAGGAGCTCCGAGAGGAGCAACGTGCTCTCCGAGAGCCGCCGCGCATCCTCGTCCGCCGGGAAGAGGTTGCGGAGCTCGTCGCGGAACACGGCCGCGCAGCTCGGCTCGAGGACGACGACGGGTATCCCCTTCCGAACCTCGGGTCCGAGGATGCGGAGGATGCGCCGGAGCTGACGAGCCGCGAGGTCGAGCATTCCGAAGTCGTACAGCGGCCGCCCGCAGCAGAGCGGCGGACCCGGCACGCTCACGCGAAATCCCGCCTCCTGGAGCACGGCGACGGCGGCTTTCGCGGTCCCCGGGTGGAAGTGGTTGTTGAAAGTGTCCGCGAACAGGACGACGCGGGGCGCGTCGGCCGGCAGGTCGGCGCGTTCCCTCCGCCGCGCGAACCAGGCTTTGAAGGTTTCCGGCGCGAAGGCAGGAATCTCGCGCTCCGGGGCGATGCCGGCGGCGAGCTTGACGAGCGCCGAGATCCCCGGCGCTCGCGCGGCGAGATTGACGAGACGCGGCGCGAGCGACGCCGCGCGCGCGACCCACGGAATGAGCCCCATCGCGTACGCGTGCCGCGGCCGCAGCCGGCCGGCATAGTAATGCGAGAGGAACTCGGCCTTGTACGTCGCCATGTCGACGTTGACCGGACAGTCGCCCTTGCATCCCTTGCAGGCGAGGCAGAGGTCGAGAGCGTCGCGGACGGCCTCGCTCCGCCAGCCGCCCGGCAGCGAGTCCCCCCGCATCATTTCGAAGAGGAGACGGGCACGACCGCGCGTCGAGTGTTCCTCCTCCCGCGTGACCATGAAGCTCGGACACATCGTTCCGCCGTCGAGACGCCGGCATTTCCCCACGCCCACGCAGCGGATCGTCGCGAAGGCGAAGCTCCCCCGGTCGCCCGGGAATCCGAAATGCGTCCTCGTCTCCCGCGGCCGGTAGTCGGCCCCGAGGCGCAGGTTCTCGGTGATCCCGTAGGGATCGACGACCTTGCCGGGGTTCATGAGGCCACCGGGGTCCCAGATCGCCTTGAACTCGCGGAACGCCCCGACGAGCCGCTCGCCGAACATGATCGGCAGGAGCTCCGCCCGCGACTGGCCGTCTCCATGCTCCCCCGACAGCGATCCGCCGAACGAGACGACGAGCCGCGCCGCGTCGTGGACGAACCGGCGGTACCGTTCGATACCGGGCGCCGTCTCGAGATCGAAATCGATCCGGGTGTGGAGGCAGCCCTGCCCGAAGTGCCCGTAGAAGTCGCCTTCGTACCGGTACGCCTCGAGGAGCCGCCTCAGCTCACGAAGATAGTCGCCCAGCTTCTCCGGGGGAACGGCGGAGTCCTCCCATCCCTCCCACGTCACCGCCTTGTGAGGAACGTGCGCGGTCGCGCCCAGTCCCGACTCGCGGACCTTCCAGATCTGCCTTTCCTCTTCGGGGTCGTCGAACAGCTTGTGGCCGACCATCCCGGCGGAGTCGCCGAGCGCCCGCAGGAGATCCCGCGCCTTGCCGTCGGACTCCGTCTTGTCGCGTCCTCCGAACTCGACGAGCAGCCAGCCTTTCCCCTCGGGGAGGAGCCGGACGTCGCGAGGATGGAGGCCGATCGCTTTCATGTCGGCAATCAGGCGGTGGTCCATTCCCTCGAGCCCGATCGGACGGTGCCGCATGATCTCCGGGACGCGGTCCGCCGCGGTGTAGACGTCGGCGAAGCCGAGAACCAGGAGCGACCGGGCTCCCGGTTCGGGAATCAGGTTCATCGTCGCTTCGAGGACCGTGACGCACGTCCCCTCCGAGCCGACGAGAGCGCGCGCGACGTGAAACCCCTTCTCCGGAAGGAGGTAGGGCAGATTGAAACCCGAGACGCGCCGGGGAATGTCGGGAAACCGGCTTCGGATTTCCGCCGCGTACCGGTCGCGCAGGTCGCGGAGCGCACCGTAGATTTCCGCGCGGCGCCCGCCCGCGCGCAGGATCGCCGCGAGATCGTCCTCGCTCGTCGCGCCCACGCGCATCCGTTCCCCGTCCGCGGTGACGATCTCCATCTCCTCGACGTTGTCCGCCGTGCGGGCGCCGGTGCCGGCAAAAGCCGCCATCACGGAATGGACGCCGCAGGAGTCGTTGCCGATCATGCCGCCGAGCGTGTTGTGGGTATGCGTCGCCGGGTCGGGGCCGAACGTCAGGCCCTCGCGGCGGGCCGCCTCGCGCAGGTCGTCGAGAATGCAACCGGGCTGCACCCGTCCGAGCCGGCCGCCGCGGTCGATCCCGAGGACTCGGTTCATGTACTTCGAGAAGTCCATGACGACGGCGACGTTGCAGCACTGCCCGGCGAGGCTGGTTCCCCCGCCTCGCGAGAGGATCGGCGCCCCGAAATCGCGGCAGAGCGCGATCGTCGCGAGGACGTCCGCCTCCGTCCGGGGGACGACGACGCCGATCGGCACCTGCCGGTAGTTGGAGCCGTCCGTCGCGTACAGCGCGCGCGACCCGTCGTCGAACCGCACCTCGCCGTCGACCTTCGAAGCGAGGGCCGAGGCGAGAGCCCGCGCGTCGAGCGGTCTCTCGCGCGCGGAGCGGGGCGGTGCGGGCTTCGGGAGGGTCACGGTCTCGGCTTCAGAGAGCATATCGCTCGGCGTCCCGGGTCTTGAGCTCGATCCCGAGCCCCGGACGCGACCAGTCGGGCGCGAGACTCCCGTCGACCGGGCGAGCGGGGCCGTCGAACAGCATCGACTCGATCCGGACGTGGTCGTGGAAATATTCGAGGTGGCGGAGGGGGCCCGCGGCGCAGCCGGGATGGACGTGCAGGGCCGGTGCGCAGTGGGAGGAGAGCGGAAGCCGAGCTTCGCGGCAGAGAACGACGGTCTTCCGAAACCCCGTGATTCCGGCGCAGCGCGTCGCGTCCGCCTGAACCACGTCGGCGGCCCCCGCATCGATGATCCGCCGGAAGTCGGAAAGGACGAATCCGTACTCCCCGACGGCGATCTCCATCGACGCGGGCGCACGGTCGCGCACGAGTCTCAGTCCGTCGATGTCGCGCGCGTCCACCGGCTCCTCGAACCAGCTCACCCCCGATTCGGCGAACCGGGCGGCGAGCGCGAGCGCCGGTTTTCGCTCGTAGGCGCCGTTGGCATCGACGTACAGCTCGGCCTCCTCCCCGATCGCCCGGCGCGCCGCCGCGACCCGGCTCGGATCGTCCTCGGGTCGGCGGCCGACCTTCATCTTCACGCGGGGAATTCCGCTCTCGACCCATCCGGCGAGCTGCTCGGCGAGCTCGGCCTCGGAGTAGGACGTGAACCCGCCGCTGCCGTAGACGGGCACGCGCGGCCGGACCGCCCCGAGCAGCGCGGCGACCGGTAGCCCGAGCAGCCTTCCCTTCAGGTCCCAGAGCGCCGCGTCGGCGGCCGAGATCGCCATCGCGGAGATTCCGGAGCGCCCCACGTTCCGGACGGCGCCGACCATCGCCTCCCATGCGCCCTCGACGTCGAAAGCGCTCCGGCCGACGACCGCTTCGGCGAGCATCCCTCCGACGAGCCCCGCCGCCGAAGCGTCCGTGTACGAGTACCCGAGGCCCGAGCTTCCTCCGGCCGCGGCACGAGCGACCACGATCGTCGTCGCATTCCACTGGAACGTCCCGTCCGACTCCGGAGCGTCGGTCGGGACGCGGTAGGCGGCGGCGGCGAGCGAGGAGACCGGCGGGGTCAAACCAGCTCGCGGACCTTGTCGGCGATCACGGTTTTCGCGATCTTCCCCGCTCCCGCCGTGCCTCTCGCGAGGGACTCCGCGAAGTGCGCGGCCTGTTTCGCGGTGATCCTCGGCGGAAGCGGAGGCTCGTTCGGATCGACGACCGCCTCGATGATCGCGGGGCCGGGCGCGCCGAGCGCTTCGTCCAGGATCGCGCCGCAGTCGGCCGGGTCCTCGATCGTGTATCCGGCGCCGCCGCATGCCCGGGCGAATCCGGCGAAATCGATCGGGTTGAGATCGCAGCCGTATTCGGGGTTTCCGAGGAACACCATCTGCTCCCACTTGATCTGGCCGAGCGTGTTGTTCTTGACGATCACGATCTTGATCGGAAGCCCGTACTTGACGGCGGTCGCGAACTCCCCCATCAGCATCGTGAAGCCGCCGTCGCCCACGAACCCGACGCACTGCCGCTCGGGAAACGCGATCTGGGCGGCGATCGTGTAGGGAAGGCCGTTGGCCATCGTCGCGAGCGTGCCCGAGAGGGAATGCTTCTGGCCGCGCTTGACGCGGATGTGGCGAGCGAACCACGTCGCGATCGTCCCCGAGTCGCACGACACGATCGCGTTCTCGCGGAGCCGCTTCCCGAGCTCCCACGCGACGACCTGGGGCTTCATCGGCCTGTCCGGCCGGGACGCGCGCTCCTCCATCAGCTTCTCCCAGTCCCTCATCCCGTCCTGGATCTTCTCGAGGAACCCGCGGTGGGCGTTGCGCGCGAGCATCGGCAGGAGGAGAGCCAGAGTGCGGCGGCTGTCGCCGACGAGCCCGACCTCGACCGGGCACCGCAGGCCGATCCTCGCCGGGTCGATGTCGATCTGGACCGCCCGCGCCTTCCCCGGCTTCGGATAGAACTCGATGTACGGGAAAGACGTCCCGACGAGGAAGAGCGTGTCGCACTCCTCGAGCGCCTCCTGGGAAGGGTTCGAGCCGAGCAGCCCGACCGGCCCGGTCGTGTAGGGGCTGTCGTCGGGGACCGCGGCTTTCCCGAGCAGGGCCTTGACGATCGGCGCGCCGAGTCGCTCGGCGGCTTGTTCGAGCTCGTCGGTCGCGTCGAGGGCGCCCTGGCCGCACAGGATCGCGACCTTCCTGCCCGCGTTCAACACGTCGGCCGCGCGCCGCAGATCGGATTCGTCGGCGAGCCTCGCGCTCCGCGCGAACACCTCGTTGTCGTGCTTCGGGACGTTTCGGTCGGAGCGCTCCTCCTCCTCCTGCTCCTGGAAATCGACCGGGAAATTCAGGTGCGCCACTCCCCGCCGCGCGAGCGCCGTCCGGCATGCGAGCGTCGCCGCGTTGCGCACGTGCGCCGGTCCCATGATGCGCGTGTTGTAGACGGAAACGTCCATGTAGAGCCGGTCGAGATCGACGTCCTGCTGCGTGTGCGTGTCGATCAGATCATGGAACGCGTGGCCCGTGATCGCGAGGACCGGTTTCCCGTCGAGCTTCGCGTCGTAGAGACCGTTCAGGAGATGGACTCCCCCCGGTCCCGAGGTCGCGAGGCACACGCCCAGCCGTCCCGTGTATTTCGCCCATCCGCACGCCATGAACGCCGCCGCCTCCTCGTGTCGGACGTGAACGAAACGGATGCGGTCGCGACTCTTCCGAAGCGCTTCCATCACGCCGTTGATGCCGTCGCCGGGAAGCCCGAACACGGTGTCGACGCCCCATTCCGAGAGCGTCTCGATCAGAATTTCTCCTCCGGTCCTGGACACGTCGCTCTCCTTCCTTTTCTGCCGTCACTCCGGGCCGGCGAAGGCGATCGTGGAAAGGAGGGCGTTCGCCGCCTGACGCGAATCGAGCCGCGTGTGCTGGACGACGACGGGGACGTCGGCGTCGAGGCGGCTCGCGTAATCGGTACCCCGCGGAATCGGCTCCGGATCCGCGAGATCGTTGAATCGGACGTGCCGGGTGCGACGGGCGGGAACTCGGACGCGGTAGGGGCCGGCGGGCTCACGGTCCGCGTAGAAAATCGTGATCTCGACGTTCGCCTCCCGGTCGCCCGCGTTGAGGATGCAAACCGCCTCGTGGCTCGTCATCTCGGGCGCCGGTCCGCGGCTCTCGGCGGGGATGTAGCCCTCCGCGATCGCCCAGTGCTTCCTGCCG